>JAEYXG010000234.1 GCA_023428585.1 Bacteroidota bacterium | reverse complement strand
CAATTTTCAAATGGCACCTATACTCCATTGCCTCTGGGTTATGACAGGCATACAGGTCAAACATTCGGGAACAAGGAATTGATGCTCAATGCCGTCAATTATCTTTGTGATGACAACGGTCTTATGTCAGTAAGATCCCGTGAGCTCAAACTTAGAGCACTTGATGTCAACAAAGCGCGTGAAAACTTATTGGGCTGGCAACTAATCAATATAGTTGTTCCAGTTCTGCTCATTATCTTATTTGGAATAATTCAATTCGCAATACGTAAAAAGCGTTTTAGCAAGTAACCATACTTATCATGAATAAAAATAAAACACTTCTTATTATCACTCTGCTTTTGGCTGTTACTGCCGCCTTGCTATTCTATTCAAAATCAAGCAGTACACTTAACCCTGAAATAAGTGAGTTTACAGTTAAGGATACGGCTTCTGTTACAAAGATTTTTATGGCAGATAAGTCAGATCAAAAGGTTCTACTGGAAAGGACAGAATCAGGCACATGGAAACTGAACGGCAAATATGGTGCGATGCAGGAAAACATGCAAATACTACTTCAAACACTTGCCAACATTGAAGTTAGAGAACCAGTTGCCAAGGCTGCCCACGATAACATCCTAAAGATGATGGCCGTTAAATCGGTTAAAGTTGAAATTTACCAAATGAAATTCCGCATCAACATAGGTGGTATAAAACTATTCCCACATGAAAAACTCACAAAAACATTCTATATCGGCGATGCCACAATGGATAATACCGGCACTTTTGCATTAATGGAAGATGCCAGTACTCCTGTTGTAATTTATATGCCCGGTCTAAGAGGTTTTATTGCCACCCGATTTTCAACATCAGAGACTGATTGGAGGGTTCACACCATCTTTAATAAGAAGTTACCTGAAATAAAAAGTATAAAAGTTGAATTCCTTGACCAGCCAATGGAGTCCTTTAAAGTTGAAAACCTTAATAATACTAGTTTAAAGCTTACCAGACTCTTCGACAATTCAACAGTGTCACCTTATGATACACTAAAATTAGTGAGCTTTGTCAACGCTTTCCGTAAAATTAATTACGAAGTGTTAATGAATGATATGGAACCTCAAAAAATGGATTCCATAATGAACTCTGCTCCAAAGCATATTATAACTCTTGAAACCAACGATGGCCAAAAGCAATCCATCCGTACATTCGTCCGTCTGCTACCTGAACCTGAGATAGATATCTTTGATGGTTCACTCATTACCTATGACCTCGACAGAATGTATGGCCTTGTAAATGAAACTGATTTTGTAGTGGTGCAGTTCTTTGTATTCGACAAAATTCTGATACCATTGTCAGGCTTTACCGGTTCACCTGCACTTTAGGCAATTAACTAAACTCAACATTCCATATCATGACGAAACTTCATTCATCAAGAGTTCTTGTAACCGGGGGTGCCGGTTTTATAGGATCTAATCTTGTTGAAACATTGCTTAATCAAGGCAATAAGGTAACGTGTCTGGATAACTTCTCCACGGGTAAGCATCAAAACATAGAGGAATTTAAAGCCAATCCATTGTTCACGCTCATTGAAGGCGATATACGTGACCAGGAAACATGCCATAAAGCATGCAGTGGAGTGGAATATATTCTTCACCAGGCTGCATTGGGCTCCGTGCCCAGATCAATAAATGACCCGGTAACTTCCACTGAAGTGAACATTGACGGTTTTGTTAAAATGCTTATTGCCGCAAGGGACTCAGGTGTAAAACGGTTTGTGTATGCTGCAAGTTCATCTACCTATGGTGATCATCAGGCACTCCCTAAAGTTGAGGATGTTATTGGCAAGCCCCTCTCACCATATGCCATCACTAAATACGTGAATGAACTTTATGCCAAGGTATTTGCCGATCTTTATGGCATGGAAACCATAGGATTGAGGTATTTCAATGTTTTTGGCAAACGGCAAGACCCGGAAGGCGAATATGCTGCTGTAATACCCAAATTTATCAGATCTCTTATTAATGGAAAACCACCTGTTATCAATGGTGATGGAAGCCAAAGCAGGGATTTTACATACATTGATAATGTCGTACAGATCAATCAGCTGGCATTGCTAACATCAAATCCTTCAGCAATCAATACGGTTTACAATGTTGCTTTTGGTGAAAATACAACTCTTAATGAGCTATACTCATATCTCGTTAGGTTTTTAAGTAAGCACAATGCTGATATTGAATGGATCATACCTACCTATGGGCCTAACCGACAAGGAGATGTCAAGCATTCATTGGCTTCCATTGACAAAGCCAGAACATTGTTGGGATATGATCCTCAATATAGCCTGAAAGAAGGGTTGGAGAAAGCTATTGACTGGTATGTGGACAGCTTAGAATAAACATTACGAAATAATACTTGCAATCAGTTTTCTGGAGCCTCCATTATTTCTGAATTCACAAAGATATATTCCCTGCCAGGTACCCAGGTTTAATTTTCCACAGGTAATAGGCACGTGCAGTGAATGACCTGAAAGCACTGATTTAATATGCCCCGGCATATCATCTTTCCCTTCTTCAGAATGCATATATAGATAATCGCCTTCCGGAACCAACTTATTGAAGAACATATCAAAATCCTCCAACACTTCAGGTGCTGAATTCTCATTGATACATATCCCGGCCGAAGTGTGTTTGATAAACAGATGCAATACTCCTGCGTCAGGGAGTTCGTGCAAATGCTTTACAACCAAATCAGTAATGAGATGAAAACCTCTTCTGAACGGAGGAAGCGAAAATTCTATCTGCTTCACCATTTCAAATTAAAGTTAGTTCAATAAATTATAGTTGCCTATCTATCAGCACAAGCTAGATTAACAGGTGATTAAAAGTGCCTCTATACCTTAATCTTCTATTATTACAGGCCTGCCTGCCGCAAAATCTTCAAGCATTGAAGTGGTCAGTGATTTTGGCCTTTCAAGTGGATATCCCAATGCTCTGTCCCAAATAATATTGGCACATATACCAATTGAACGGCCTATTCCAAATAAAACGGTATAGAAATCATATTCCTTCACACCATAATGCCACTGGATTACGCCTGACTGTGCATCAACATTTGGCCATGGATTTTTTGCCTTACCTTGTTCCTTAAGAATTGGGGGTACAATATCATAAAGCATACTAACCACTTCAAATAATGGATCTTCTCTAAGATTCTTCAGGCTAAACTCTCGCTGCAGCATATATCTGGGATCAGTTTTACGTAAAACGGCATGCCCAAATCCCGGTATAACCTGTCCTGAGTTGAGGGTATCCCAAACATACTTTTTAAGGATATCAGCAGAAGGCACTTCTCCATTCATTTTCTCCATAAGGTCCTGCAACCAGCGCAATACTTCCTGATTGGCCAAACCATGCAATGGACCTGCCAATCCATTAACCATTGCAGAAATGGAAAGATAAACGTCTGACAAAGAACTGGCTACCAAATGCCCGGTATGAGCACTTACATTTCCTGCTTCATGGTCTGCTTGAATAATGAAATGCATACGTGATACATCGTCATAAGGCTTGGGTATCCCCATCATGTGAGCAAAGTTACCACCCAAATCAAGATTTGGATTTGACTGTATTCGTTTGCCATCACGATATAGTTTGGCATATATGTACGTAGCTATCTCAGGTAATTTGGCCAGTAGATTAAGTGTATCCTCATAGGTAGGATCCCAGTAATCAGCCTTTTGCAACCCGGCATGGTATTTCTTTGTAAAGAACGACTCACGATGCATGGTTAGTATCGCTGTAGAAAAAATTGTCATTGGGTGACTGCAGCATGGCATTCCATCAATTACTTCATAGATATATCGGGGAAGAATCCTTCTTTTATTGAATTCATCGGCAACTTCTGCGGCTTGTTCTTCATTGGGTATATCACCGGTAAGAAGCAGATAGAACAACGATTCCACAGTCGGCATTTCAGAGTTTTTAGCCTTTGGTAGTTTTTCAAACACCTCAGGCAAGGTATAACCTCTGTAACGAATTCCTTCCATTGGATCAAGGTATGAAATATCGGAAACCAATGAAACGATTCCTCTCATACCACCTAAAATCTGACTGATAGTGACCTTGTCGACTACAACATCGCCATATTCTTTCATTAGGCGTTCTGTCCGTGGTCTCCAGTCCTGGATTTTCTCGTATAAAGTATCTTTAAGCCTTTTTGCCATTTTAGTTTTATATAAAGGTTTTACAATAATTATTCAGTATTAGCAATTGATTTGATTAGCTCATCAGCAAACTCTGATGTCTTCAATTTAACGGCATTTTTCATTTGCCGGTGGAAATCGTAAGTCACCTTACCTGCTTTGACTGTTGCTTCCAATGCACGGTATATAAGGTCAGCCGATTTGTTCCAGCCCATATATTCAAGCATCATGGCACCTGACAGAATTACAGAACCGGGATTAACCATATCCAGACCTGCATATTTGGGAGCTGTACCGTGAGTGGCTTCAAAAATAGCATACCCTGTTACGTAATTGATATTTGCACCGGGAGCAATACCTATTCCACCTACCATTGCTGCTAGTGCATCTGATATATAATCACCGTTCAAATTAAGGGTGGCAATGACTGAATATTCAGCAGGGCGTAACAGAATCTGTTGGAGAAATGCATCCGCAATTACATCCTTTACTATTACCTTGCCTGACTTCGCTGCCTGACTCATCTTCTCTTCTGCAGCATCTTTCCCTTCCAATTTAGCAATACGATCATACTGAGCCCAAGTAAACACACTAGCACCAAACTCCTTTTCCGCTATTTCATATCCCCAATTCTTAAAGGCCCCTTCGGTAAATTTCATGATGTTTCCCTTATGAACCAGTGTAAGTGAGGGTAGCTTACGCTCAATTGTATATTCCAATGCTGCCCTTATCAGCCGTTTACTCCCTTCTTCCGAAACGGGCTTGATCCCAATGGAACTGCTCTCCGGAAACCTGATATTTGATACTTTCATATCATTTATGAGGAAGCTCTTTATCTTATTTGCATCATCTGTTCCTGACATGAATTCAATGCCGGCATATATATCCTCGGTGTTCTCCCTGAAAATATGCATGTCTACCTTCTCGGGTTCCTTCACCGGACTAGGAACACCCGGTACATATTTAACAGGACGAAGACAAACGTATAGATCCAATTCCTGACGCAATGCCACATTCAGCGATCTTATTCCTTCACCTACCGGAGTTGTAAGAGGTCCTTTTATGCCAACTTTATATTCCTTGAATGCATCCAGTGTCTCCTGAGGCAACCACTTGCCGGTTAGCTTGAATGATTTCTCACCCGCATACACCTCTTTCCATGCAATTTTCCTGGTTTCACCATAAGCCTCTTTAACAGCTGCATCAATTACCCTTACAGAGGCCGCCCATATATCAGGACCTGTACCATCACCTTCAATAAATGGTATTACCGGATTTTCGGGAACAACTAATTTCCCGTCTCTAATTAATATTTTCTGTTCGTCCATTATAAAATTTTAGGAGCTAAAGTTAGATAAAAATCTTAAATATGCAAGTATTTGCATTTATTCAGACACGTTTTTCTTTGTCCCGCTAATAACAATCTTTACAGGCAATTGTTTACTTCAGAAACCCCTGTTTCAATAGTCGTTTAACATTTTTACACCTCAAAATCATTTAACTTTTATTAAATATTATGTCTGCTGATAAACTAACACCGGAAGAAGGAATTGTAGTTTTCGACAATTACTGCATTATGTGTAATCACATTGTTGGCATGCTGATCAGCATTGATAAACAAAAAAGGCTATTTTTTACTACCTTCCAATCCAAGGCAATGGAAAACATTTCAGGATTGGAACAATTACCTGATGACAGTGTAGTGTTCCTGAGAGATGGCAAGAAATATCTCAGGAGTGATGCGGTCATTAACATAATTGAAACGCTTGGTTATCCATGGAAAGTATTTAGTGTTTTCCGGTTTGTCCCTTTTGCTTTGAGAGAGAAAATGTATTCATTTATAGCCCGGCACAGATATTCAATTTTTAGACAAAAAACAGCCTGTAATGTAATTTCTTCAGATATTAAGAGTAGATATTTAACATGAATATCGATATTGGCAGCCTAATTTTTCTTACTTTTGCCTTTCTTCAAAAATTATAGTCATAACTCATGCGTTTCATTAAAAGAATAACCTCAGCCATAATCATTCTCTTGGCAACTATTTCAACTTTATCAGCTCAGGATGGCGTTATTAGGGGTTTTGTTTATGAAAAAGAGACAGGAGAGCCTGTTATCTTCACTAACGTCTACCTTCACCGTACATCGTATGGCGCCGCAACAGATGTAAATGGTTATTTTACTATTTCAAAAATCCCTTCAGGTTCCTATACTCTTATGGTAACTTATATGGGATACGATACTATTCGTGAACAAGTTACATTATCTAAAGGACAGATTGTTACCAAGAAACTGTATGTCAGCAAGTCCGCCTTTAATCTGGATGAAGTCCAGATTACTGCTGAGCAGGCTGAGGCCCGCACTGATACCCGTACCTCTGTTATAAAAATTACTCCCAAACAAATAAGCAGAATTCCAACAATTGGTGGGCAACCCGATCTTGCTCAATATCTGCAGGTACTTCCCGGGGTTGTCTTCACCGGTGACCAGGGTGGCCAGCTTTATATTCGGGGAGGTTCACCTATACAGAATAAAGTGATTCTTGACGGAATGGTTATTTATAACCCCTTTCATTCCATTGGTCTCTTTTCAGTGTTTGATACCGACATTTTAAGGAATGCCGATATTTTCACCGGTGGATTCAACTCAGAATATGGTGGAAGGATTTCTTCCGTAATGGACCTTACTACCAGGGATGGTAACAAGAAAAAACTGGCCGGCAAGGCTGGCTTAAGTACTTTCGGCGGTAAACTTATGCTCGAAGGTCCTCTGGTAAAACAGAAGGATGATGGTAAAGGCAGCATCTCCTTTATCTTAACAGCCAAGAACTCCTATCTTAAAGAGAGTTCCAAACTTTTTTACCAGTATATTGATACCGCAGGATTACCCTTCAATTATACGGATGTTTATGGCAAAGTATCCATAAATGCCAACAATGGTTCCAAAGTCAATGTATATGGCTTTAATTTTAGTGATAAAGTTGATTATACCAATCTTGCAACCTATAGATGGACCTCAAAAGGCGCAGGTGCAAACTTCGTTGTAATCCCCGGTAATAATCCGGTTCTTATGGAGGGTAACGTTGCCTATTCAAATTATAGTATTAAAATGGAAGAGGGATCTCTCCCTCCTCGTTCAAGTGACATTGGGGGCTTTAACCTCGGCCTTGGATTTACATATTTCCTTGGCAAGAATGAAATCAAGTATGGACTTGAAATGCTTGGATTTAAAACTGAGTTCGACTACTCAAATTCTGTCGGCTTAAAATACAATCAAACAGAAAATACTACCGAGATTGCCGCTTTTGTGAAATATAAAATGACCAAGGGCAAGTTGTTGTTTGAGCCTGGAATGCGAATTCAGTACTATGCATCCTTATCCAACTTCTCACCCGAACCTCGATTGGCGGCAAAATACAACCTCACTGATCATGTGAGATTCAAACTTGCTGCAGGCCTTTATTCGCAAAACCTCATAAGCGCCAATTCCGACCGTGACGTTGTTAACCTGTTTTATGGTTTCCTCTCCGGTCAGGACAACCTTCAAGATACCTACAAAGGCAAGGATGTTAAACATAAACTTCAAAAAGCCCAGCACGTGGTTGTCGGCTTTGAATTTGACCCATTCCCATATACAAGCATAAACCTGGAAGGATACTATAAGAAGTTTTCACAGCTTACCAATATGAACAGGAATAAGATATTCATTGATGCTGACCCGTATTCCAACCAAACTAGCCCCAACTTCGTGGAAGCTTATTATAGAAAGGATTTTATTATCGAAGACGGTGATGCCAATGGTATTGATGTTTCCTTTAAATACGACAGAAAGAAAATCTATCTATGGGCTGTTTATTCCCTTGCCTATGTTAACCGCTCTGATGAGATGGAGGAATATGTACCTCACTACGACAGGCGACATAATGTCAATCTGGTTTCATCTTATCGATTCGGCAGTGATCTGGATTGGGAATTCAATGCCCGATGGAACTTCGGATCAGGATTCCCATTTACCCAAAACCAGGGAATCTATGAAAAACTACCTTTTGAAGATGGAGTTTACACCGACTATGTGACTGAAAATGGGCAGATTGGTCTTGTTTACGGTAAATTAAACGCTGAGAGACTCCCCTACTATCATCGTCTTGACTTAAGCATGATGAAGAGATTCAGAATTGGTGAGAACGGAATACTGGAGGCAAACCTGAGTGTTACCAATGTTTACGACAGGGATAATATCTTTTATGTAAATCGTTTGACAAGCGAAAAGATATACCAGTTGCCTGTTATGCCTAGTTTTGGTTTAACGTTATCGTTCTAAGTCTTTCAACTATTCTTTGTCTTTTGAGTCAATCAGTATGGTGACCGGACCGTCATTTGCAAGTTCCACTTGCATGTGTGCACCAAACCAACCTGTAACAATTCGTAATCCTGTAATGTCATGAATGGTTTCAACTAATGACTCATAAAGAGGGATGGCTTGTTCCGGTCGGGCTGCTTTGATGTATGATGGGCGGTTCCCCTTTTTGGTTGAAGCATGTAATGTGAACTGACTGATAACCATTATATCACCCTCAATCTCTTCAACTGACAGGTTCATTACTCCTTTAGCATCATCAAAAATTCTGAGCTTGGCTATCTTTCCTGCAAGGTATTCAACATCCTGCTTCTCATCATGTATCTCTATGCCAAGAAGCACCAGCAAGCCTTGACCAATTGACCTCGGCATTTCATCTTCAGTACTTACCGAAGCATTCTTTACTCTCTGTATTAAGGCTCTCAATTTTATGGTGTTAATCCTGGTGAATGACTATTTATGTTTGAATACCAACTTTCCTCTACAATTTCAACCGTTGGCTATTTCTTTGGTACGGCAAATTTGCAATTAGAGAGAGTCAATCGAACTCCGTCTCGTCAAAGTATTCATCATTCATGATGCTGATATAATTAGAATAGCGGGTTTGACTTATCAATCCCTTTGTAAGTGCTACCTTAACAGCACAGCCGGGTTCATGAACATGTGTACAATCGCTGAACAGGCATTGGTGCATCAACTCCCTCATCTCAGGAAACCGCTCTGCAATCTCCTGCTTGTCGAAATTCACAAGCCCAAACTCCTTGATACCCGGTGTGTCAATAATAAAACCGCCAAAACCAAGTGGAAGCATTTCAGCAAATGTGGTAGTATGCTTACCTTTCTTATGATAATCAGAAATCTCCCCCACCTTTCTTAATATCCCGGGTTCTATAGCGTTGATCAATGCTGTTTTGCCTACTCCTGAATGACCACTAATAAGACTAACCTTATCCTTTAAAAGCAGTTTTACCTCTTCCAATCCTGTTCTCTTTAAGGCAGAGGTCCTTAAACATTTATACCCGAGGCTTTCATAGAGAGTGATAAGCTTGCCAAGCTTAATATATTCTGCATCAGTAATCAGGTCTGATTTGTTGAATATCAGTATTGCCGGAATGTGATATGCTTCAGCAGTAACCAGAAAACGATCTATGAATCCGGTTGAAGTACGCGGGCTGGCTAGTGTAACCATAACCACTGCCTGATCTATGTTGGCTGCAATTATGTGTGATTGCTTGCTTAGCCTGGTAGCTTTGCGTATGATGTAATTGAACCTTGGTTCAATGAGATGTATAAGGCCAACCTGCTCGCCTGGTTGTAGTATATACTGTACTTTATCGCCCACAGCCAGAGGATTCGTTGTGCGTATATCCTTGATCCTGAAATTCCCCTTTAGCCTGCATTCCAATACTTCACCTGTTTGTGTAAGCACATTGCAGGAACTTCCGGTAGAACGCACTACTATACCTCTGTTAATATTCATTTGCAAATTGCTCAGTTACAAAGTTTATACATCTTTCCCGGCAAGCTTTTTATGATGCCTTCAAACTCAAGGTTTAACAATCCTGCAGCCACTTTAGTGGCTGAAAGGTGTGATTCAATGCTTAATTTGTCAATGCTGCATTCACCATATTCCTGCAGGATGCTGACAATGGTTTCCTGATCAGGTTCAAGTTGAATGAATAACTTTTGCTGAACCGGCGCCTTAGGGGCAGGGGCTTTGTCCCAACCCATGATGTAAAGAATATCCTCCGGCTTCTGAACCAAGGCAGCTCTATTTGTCTTGATTAGATTATTACAACCTACTGAATAATTGTCACTTACTCTACCCGGCACGGCAAACACATCTCTATTATATGAATTGGCTATATCGGCAGTAATAAGTGCGCCTCCCTTGGAGCCTGCTTCAATTACTATAGTTGCATCTGAAAGCCCTGCAATTATTCTGTTTCTCATAGGGAAGTTCTCCCTGTCAGGTTCATTGCCACTTATAAACTCTGTCACCAACCCACCGTTTAATATCATCTTTTGTGCCAACTCAGTGTTTACTGCCGGATATATCCTATCAAGTCCATGTGCTAATACGCCTACTGTAGGCAGTGTTGCTTCCAATGCGCTTCGGTGTGCTGCTGTATCAATACCATAAGCCAATCCACTTACAATTAGAACTCCAAGCTCCTTCAAACCATAAATCAAGGTTCTGCATACCTCCTTGCCATAATCAGTTGCTTCACGCGTGCCCACAACACTGATTATGTGCTTTGAATCAAGATCAGCATTGCCAAGACTATAAAACAATATCGGACAATCAGTGCATTGTTTTAGGCGGTGTGGATAGCTGTCATCAGTAAAAAACCATGTTTTGATGTTATGCTTTTCAATAAATTCAATCTCCTTTTCTGCCCTCGCTAAATAAACCTTGTTATTTGTAACGGCTTCTATCACAACATCCACTATTCGTGGAATCTTTGAAAGCGAAGATTTCTTTTCCTTAAATATTGCTTCTGCACTACCTGAAAGTCCAATCAATTTTCGGGCATTTATTATCCCGACACCCGGCAGTAATGTTAAAGCGATTTGGTATAATAGCTGATTATTATCACTTGCAGACATGAGGCGAATTTAGAGATTTTTTATTTATGAAATAAACCCAATGCATCATTGTTAATGCTTTTATAT
>JAEYXG010000225.1 GCA_023428585.1 Bacteroidota bacterium | reverse complement strand
ATCCTGTGTACCTGCAACCCCTTTTGAATCAGCTGGTGCCGTATTGGGGCCTGAGGAGGTTGATCAACTTCTTTCATGGCCTGAAATAAACTTCTTGTCTGAGATGATGAATTTCCCAGGAGTCTTGAATGACGATCCTGGTGTGCATGCCAAAATTGCCGCTGCCAAACGTCATAATAAGCCAATTGATGGACATGCACCCGGATTAATGGGAGAGCAGGTTGAAAAGTATGCAAAAGCCGGTATAACTACTAATCATGAGTGCTTCACAAAAGAGGAAGCTATTGGGAAAATTGAAGCAGGAATGAAAATTCTTATCAGGGAAGGAAGTGCTGCAAAGAATTTTGATGAATTAATCGGATTGATCAGTGATTACCCTGATATGATTATGTTCTGTTCTGACGATAAGCATCCAGACGATCTGATAGAAGGACATATCAACCTGCTCATAAAACGGGCAGTGGATGCCGGGTATAACTTTATGGATGTTATCAGGGCATGTACCCTTAATCCGGTACGTCATTATAACCTTCAGTCGGGATTGCTGCAGGTCGGTGATCAGGCTGATTTTATTCTTGTCGACAATGTGAAGGAGTTTAATATTCTTGAAACATATAAATCAGGCAAATGCGTTGCCAAATCAGGGCGCTCTTTAATTGAAAAGGTTCCGGTTGAAGTTATAAATAACTTTAATCCGTTAATTCCCGTAGCCGATGATCTGCGAGTGGAGGCTACCGGAAACACCCTTAAGGTGATCCAGGCTTATAATGGACAACTTGTAACTTCTGCTGTTGAAGTTGAACCAACAGTTCGTGATAACTATATTGTAAGTGATATAGAGAGAGATATCCTGAAACTGGTGGTACTTAACCGTTACAAACCCCAAAAGCCGGCCATTGCATTTATAAAGGGGTTTAATTTGAAAAAGGGAGCTATAGCCTCTACCGTAGCGCACGATAGCCATAACATTATAGCTGTAGGCACAGATGATGATTCCATTCTCCAATCCATCAAGAATGTAATAAAAAATAAAGGTGGTATATCTTTATATACTATAGATGAAAATAATTCACTATCTTTGCCCATTGCAGGTCTGATGTCATGCGACGACGGATACGTGATAGCGGAGAAGTATCAAAAGATAAACGGGAATGTGCAAAAAGCAGGATCAACGCTCGATGCACCTTTTATGACGCTCTCCTTTATGTCACTCTTGGTTATTCCGGAGTTGAAATTAGCTGACAAAGGATTGTTTGACGTTGCAACATTTTCGTTTACTAAATCGTTATATTAACATTAAATAGTGACGTTACATATAATTTATTTGTAACTTCGCACAAAACTAAAACCCTAAGCACCATGGCAAAAGAAATAGTGTTAGACATTGTAAAACTCGAAGCAGCTGCAAGTAAATTGAGAGCTATTGCTCACCCAATGAGAATTGCTATCATTGATCTATTAAACGAAAAGAAGAAACTCAGTGTTACTGAAATCTATGAATATCTCAAAATAGAGCAGGCTGCAGCTTCTCATCACCTTAATATTCTGAAAAGTAAAGGTGTGCTACTCTCAAAAAGAGAAGGCAAACAAATTCATTACGCTGTTAAAGCATCCTCATTAACAGAGATCGTACAATGTATTGACAAGTGTAACGGATAATCCTTCATTGTAATTTATCCTTTGCCTGTTTATTCATTGCATGATAAAATAAAGCATTATTTCTGAACCCGGGAATGGTCAATTTCCGGGTTCAGGTATTTGCCATTGTTCTTCCAATGTCCAATTTGCCCTAAGTTCTATTTCCTGAGGATAGTATAATACCCGCTCAGGATATCTGCCTGCCAGATATTTTCCCGTATCCCAATATCCATTCCCATTCCTGTCATCAATTGCCCTCACCCTATACTTCCCAGGCTCAATATATTTAAACTCCAGCAACTTTTCCTCGCTGATGGTATACTGTTCCAAGATTTTATCCTTGCTGTCAAGAAGTTGAATTATATATTGATTGGTAGTAGGGAGGTCAACATTGAGCTTCAAATTTGCACTCTCTTCCTCTTTGATGCCATAAAAAGAAAAGTGTAGACTGTCGTTCTTGGTTCCCATTATTCCTATAAAAGTGCTGTCAGGCAAGGTTAGTGAATATTGTAAACCCTCTTTCCATGGGTAGTTAATTACCAACTGTTTCCTGATGGTATCAGTGAATGAGTAATTGACATTGGGAATTATTATACTGTCATGCTTTAGAATCATGTTTTCTGTTGCCGCTGAAGTGAGCGGATCGGCAAAAGTCAAGCGCAAGGGAGTGCCGGGTTTTAACCTGTTCATGGCAATATTAGTAGTTATCAGCAAGGCTGGCTTTTTAACCGCTTCATTTTTCTTTATGGCTTTTGCCCGCGGTTTAACTGACATCTCAATGGTATCAAGCACACTTCCCTTATCTGACACTTCCAATTTTATGCTATCGTGCATATAACCGGGCAGCCACATGGTGATGGTATCATTTAACCGGTTCTTTACCATAACCGGCTTTTTATCATATAGGTCATCAAGAATCCTGAACCTCGGGTCAAGTGCCGGGAACTTAAAGTGAAAGCCCAATACATTTTCCCTGAGCAGTGGAACCCTTACCAGACTTTGTACGGAATCGACTTCCTTAAAGTGAAACAGTTTGATGTATTTTACTCTCCCGGCTGCAATAAGTGTTGAGTCAGGCAAAGCGGGTGATGCTTCCTGTAATAATCCACCTGTAGCTATGGTATCGGTAATTACAATGGAATCATTGCCTAAATTGGTAACAACCACATTCTCTTCTGTAATGGTTGTGTCAGATTCAGTTTTTTTGTCTCCACCAATTTTCAATGATCCTGCTTTCCTTGATTCTTCCCAGGGTGTTATCAATGAGTCAATAAAGGCAATTTCTTCCGTGGGCATATCATAAATGTAGTTGGCATTTATGTCGGTGAGTGCAAATATCTTATATGGGCGGTTCCTAAGGTTTGTGAGCTGAAATTCACCCATATCATTGGTGCGTGCAATATAGTATGGGATCTGTTTATATGGAATGGAGTCATAAATAGTATCATAAAGCATGACATAGGCAGCCTTAACGGGGGCAAGACTGAATGCGTTTATCAGTTTCCCTTCAATTTGCATTGAATCAAGTACATTTCCTGTGGAGAAGGTGAATTTATATCCTGGTATGCTGTTTCCTTCGGTGATATCCACAATTGCATCGCCGAAAAAAATATTGTAGGTAGTTTCGCTGCGCCAGGGATCCTTGAATTCAGCCACAAGACCCTTTCCCTTGGTTTTGAATACCGGGGTCTCCTTTACCGGCGGAGATATTATAAGCAGTTGTCCTATGTCCTTTAACTTTACGTATTCATCAAAGTAGAGAATGATCTCCTGATCTGTATAATTGGTTGATTGTAAAGGTGGTGAGGTCCTGAGTATCACAGGTGGAGTTACGTCTTTTGGCCCTCCTGTCGGTGCAACAGGATTGGCGCATGATGCCAGTAGAATAATCAGGAAGCCTATATAGGCTGTATGTTTTCTAAAAAAAAACGGGAAATGAATCATCGACTATATTTTAAATGCAAAGATGCTAATTTTATAACTTCATTGGAATACAATAAATTGTCACGATTGTTTACTTTTATGACATAATCAATGTTTTAGTTGTTATTATTGAAAAACTGAGTTAGATGAAATATGCGGTACTCTTGCTTGCCATTTTGTGGCTTAACCTTGTTGGGGCTTTTGCTCAAAATACAACCTCAACCAATCAAATTCCGTCGTATTGCGAGCGGCCAGAAGGCCATTGGCACATCACGACCCTCAACTATCGAAATGATATACCCTTAATTGAACCGTCAATGCTCAGGGTAATGCCGGTTCCCGGTGAAGGAGCCGACTATTGTTCCTTCTCAAAACGACAAACAACCCTACTGCAGCCACAAAATAACAGGGAAGCTTCAGGCTATGATGTGAAGTATCTGAGAATGGAGCTTAACATCGACCCAGCTGTTCTCTATCTCTCTGGGTTCGTGAAAACGCAGTTTGAGGCAGAGTTTGATATTACTTCAGTAGAAATGGAACTGTCCACCGACTTCACCATTGATTCCATAATACATCAAGGCAATGCATTAACCTTTCAACATGATAGTCCCTGGACGCTGACCATCCAATTCCCAGCTGTACTGCCGGCCGGTACGTTGAATGAAATGGAAATATACTATCGTGGCATACCCTCCACGGCGCAGGGCTTTGGTTCCGTAGGCATGAAGCCGCATGCCGGTGTTCCTGCTTTATGGACCTTGTCGGAGCCTTATGGTGCACGCGACTGGTGGCCGGGCAAGAATGATCTGACAGATAAAATTGATTCGGTTGATATTATAGTTCATTCTCCTGAAGCTTATCGAACGGCCTCCAACGGATTGCTGATGAGTGATGTTGTGGCCGATGGCACACGTACCAATCACTGGAAGCATAAATATCCCATAGTACCCTATTTAATAGCCGTTGCCGTCACCAACTACTCAGTTTATACTGATACAGCCTGGTCTTTGGGCAAGATGGTGCCCGTAATCAATTATGTCTATCCGGAAACCTTATTGGAATCCCAGCAGGATACAAAAGCTACGGTGCCATTGATCGACCTGTATAGCAACCTGTTCATGCAGTATCCTTTCTCGGATGAGAAGTATGGCCATGCCATGTTTGGTTGGGGTGGGGGTATGGAGCATCAAACCATGTCGTTTATGGGGCGTCTGGATTTTGAGATCATAGCTCATGAACTGGCCCACCAATGGTTTGGTGATATGGTAACCACTAACTCCTGGCATGATATATGGCTTAATGAAGGGTTTGCAACTTACCTTGCCGGCCTTTCGTATGAAAATATGTTTGATGGCTATTATTGGCCCATCTGGAAGGGGATCAATCTGGAAAAAGTAGTGAGATGGCCCGATGGATCGGTCTATGTGGCCGATACAATGAATATCAGCAGAATATTTGATTCTCGTTTATCCTATAGCAAGGGTGCGCTGGTATTGCATTCTCTGAGGTGGGTTATAGGCGATGATGCTTTCTTTGAAGGTTGCTACAATTATCTGAACGATCCGGTTGCGCAGTATGGATTTGCATCTACGCAAATGCTTCGGGAGCACATGGAGGCTGTAAGTGGGATAAACCTGGAAGAGTTCTTTGCCGACTGGTATTATGGGGAAGGATATCCATCCTATGTACTGAACCTCACTTCGGAGGAAGATCAGTCGTACCATGCCGTGCTGTCGCAGAGCACCTCCCACCCGTCGGTCGACTTTTTTGAGATGCCTGTGCCCGTGTTGCTTTCAGGTGCAGTTAAGGATACGCTGATTGTGTTGGATCATCAGAGCAATAACCAGCTATTCGAGATCAATCCAGGCTTTGCCGTTCAGTCAATAACCATTGATCCCGATCAATGGCTAATTTCTGCCAACAATCAGGTGTTGCTTGATTCAGCCGAACCGCTGAAGTACCCAACCTTAAATGTATACCCCAATCCTGCGACAGATCAAATCATGGTTAGTGTCCTCAACACGACAGGTGATCTACTGATCTGTGATATCAACGGACGCGTTGTTCTTACTATGGAGGACTATGGTAATTATCAGTGGATTGATATAAGCAGTCTGGAGAAGGGAGTTTATTTATTACGCTTTACCGGTAAGGATTTCAAGGCTGAAGCTCCCTTTATTAAATTATAAGACTGCATTCCAAATTAAATCAAATGTTCCGATCCTAAGCGATCGCTTTAAAGGTGTATCCCTTTTTGGCAAAGTGTTCCAGCATCCGTGGCAGCGCATAAAACATCCGTTCTGATGCTTTGATACTATCGTGGAATACTATGATGCTTCCATCGCCGGTATGTTTGATGGCGTTTTGAAGCACCTGTTCCTTGGTGAGTTGGTGGTTATAATCGCCGGTGAGGGCCGACCACATGATTATGCGGTACTTAGTTCTCAGATACCTTACCTGTGATCGGCTGATTCTGCCATAGGGTGGACGGAAAAGCTTGGTATCAACGTATTCGGCGCATTTCTCTATATCACTGAAGTAAGTGACATCATCCGTCTTTATTCCCTTCAGGTGACTGAAAGTGTGAATACCGGTAGCATGACCTGCTCTGAGCACCATCTCATAAACATCGGGGTGCTTCCTCACATTATCACCCACGCAGAAAAATGTAGCCTTAGCGTTGTATTGCCTTAGTATTTCCAGCACTGCAGGCGTGATTTCAGGCACCGGACCATCATCAAATGTAAGATAGATGGTGGGAGTTGCTTTACCTGCCTTGTCAGCCTTTTCACCCAAAGTATCTGCCTCAACCGACTCCCTATGGATGGTTTCCTTAATCCGCCAGGTTAGACCTCGTGGCAGAAATAAACGGACAATTTTTGGTACAACGGTAAAGTGCATACAGTTATAAAGTATTTACTGCTGATAAAGTTTCAGATCGACCAACCCGCAACTGCCGGGCTGTTTCATTTGCCCTTGTCAGAAACCGGCTTCCTCGTATCGTTCAAACTGTTTGTCCAGTTCCAGCGTTGCTTTTTCTTTCAGTCCACGATCATTATATTCAGTAGCCATACTTGTAATTCCATTGATAACCATGAGACTTTGGCGGATGTCCTGTTCAATTGCCTTCAACCTGTGTTCAGGAAACCTGAAATAGTAATTCAGGTCGGCTGAATACAATTCCAGCAATTTGTTGAGCAGGGCTATTCCCTTGTCTTGTGCCCCGGCTGCAAGGTAGCTTTCAGCTATTTGCAATAGGTAGTAATTATAGGCAAGTGACTCATGCGGCATGGTTGCAAGGCATTTATCGCAAACCGCAATCGCCTCTTTATTCTTGCCCTCTTTTACAAGTTGTTTGGCCAGTCGCCCGAACATTGTGCGAAGGTTATTCATTACCCTGGTGT
>JAEYXG010000221.1 GCA_023428585.1 Bacteroidota bacterium | reverse complement strand
CACATTTATTTCTATTTTTGTCAGATAACTGTATAACAAATGAGCAACAAATCAAAGGAAAGCGGTAAATCAGGGTTTAAATCTTTTCCACGTAACTTCTGGACAGTGATTGTGATGGAGTTTTTTGAGCGTGGGTCGTATTACGGTGTAATGTCGGTATTGTCAATCTATTTGATACTGTCGCCCTCTGAAGGCGGATTGGGCTTTTCAAGAGAAGGAGTTGGAGCCATCAAGAGCACCATAACACCGTTGCTCTATTTGTTGCCTATACTTGCAGGAGCCATAGCCGACAGGTTCGGGTATCGTAAGGTGCTTATGTTTGCTTTTACCCTGATGAGTGCCGGCTATTTCTTCACCAGCATTTCAACTTCTTATGGAATTGTATTTCTTAGTCTTATAGTAATGGCTATTGGGGCAGGATTTTTCAAGCCAATCATCTCAGGTACCATTGCACGGGTGACTGATGAGAGTAACTCATCATTGGGTTTTGGTGTTTATTACTGGTCTATAAATCTGGGTGCATTTCTGTTTCCTTTGATATTAGTGCCTTTTCTGAAAGACATCTCCTGGTCGTATATATTCATCATGGCAGCAGTGGGTACCGGTTCAATGTTGCTGCTGAATCTGTTTGCTTACAAGGAACCTCCACGGCCTGAGAACACGAAACCGCTTTCGCAGGTTTTTAAAGATATTGCACTGGTGCTGAAAGACTACCGCTTTGTGCTGATGATAGTGATCTACTCAGGCTTCTGGATTTTATACTTCCAGATGTTCGATACGGTTTTATGGTACCTCAAGGACTATATTGACATGACACCGGTGAACAATGTGGTCAACAAGGTATTGGCATTGTTCATGGATAACCCTTCATGGGAATTTGATGCCGAGCATGTAACCGTTATCAATGCAGGCGCCATCATTGCGTTGCAGTTGTTGGTCTCATCATTGGTACGTAAATTCCCTGCCCTTCCAACCATGATTGTTGGTATAGCCATGGGAACCATTGGAATGGCAATATTCTCCATTTCAACGTATGCGTGGGTGTTTGTTGCTGCGTTAATTATATTCTCATTAGGAGAAATGACCGCTCATCCTAAATTCATATCCTACATTGGATTGGTTGCACCTGCTGACAAAAAAGCCCTTTACCTTGGGTATTCCTTTCTGTACGGTGTTATAGGCAGTGGAATTGGTGGAATACTCGGTGCAGTAATGTATGTTCATTTCGTTGATAATCTTCAAAAGCCTGCTTTACTTTGGATAATCTTCAGCATGATAGGTGTACTTACTATTATTGGGTTGCTGCTTTACAATAAGTATTTGGCAGTAAAGAAAGTGTGAGGGTTAGAATAATTATCTCCATAATCTGAACGAAGGCTTGCAAATTCAAAGCCTTCGTTTATTAATGTGTTCAGTAAAGGATCATTACTCCGGGGTGAACCTACTCAATAAGGTTTATTGTTGTCAAACATTAGCCTAAAGAGTGTGTGCATACAGATGCTTTCCATTTTTCTCTTCAAAGAAGGTAAAATTATTAACATTCAGTATAATTCTATAATAAAACTAAATTACGTATATTTGAACTATATAACCTTCTCATGAAAAGCAAGTATTTTCACTTTCTGCAAAATATTGATGTTAATCGCGTTAAGATGAATGCTTGCATTTGTTAGCAAGTGCGAAATCATCAGTAACCTTGGAAACTTGGATATTGGTAATATGATAATATCCTTAAGGTTTTGTGATGGAACAATAATTTCAAAAACTCTTCTACTGAGATGAAAAGCATAATCTTGTTTTTTCTAATGTTTTGTTTCTACGCTGGTTTTAGTCAAACATGGCCCAAAATATATGGTATACCAGAGCATGTTTGGGGTAACGATGTTCTTGAATATTATGATAAGGGATATATAATTAGCAGCCAAGTGGATCCTGGCTTCGGAGGTGTTGATCAGATGCATGCATGGGTGATTAAAACAGATATAAATGGTAATATTTTGTGGGACAAAAAAATCTATAATTCGGAGTATGCAATTGCAACAAATGACATAAGTGGAACACAAGACGGTGGTATGGTACTAATAGGCAGCACTTCAAAACATGATCCGGGTGAATTTGATATCATGTTTATTAAAGTTAATGCATGCGGTGAAAAAGAGTGGTGTACGATCCTAAATACACCAGGCAATTCTGATTATGGTATTAAGGTAGTTCAGGTGAGTGATGGATATATAGGTCTGCTTAGCTATTATCAGGATTGGGTTAATAAACGTGTTTGGACTATAAAGTTGGACCTTTCAGGTAATGTAGTTTGGAGAAAAGTATATTTCCAGGATGATCCTGGCTACAAGAATGAACAATCATGTGATATTCTATCAACCCCTGATCATGGATTACTTGTGACAGCAAATGGTTATTATGATCCATCAGGCGGCTGGAATGGATATTTGTATTCAATCCTTATAAAAACAGATAGTATTGGAAATGAACAATGGATAACCCGGTGGGGTGAAGCAAGTAATTATTATAGCGCTTTTCCTGCTTGCCCTACAATAGCAGAATCAGACAATTACTTTTGTGCTAATACACATAGCCAATTATCGCCTGTTCCCGGTTACATTCCTGCTTTTATTAAGACTTCACCAACAGGACAAGAGTTATTTTCAGCAGATTTGTTATCAGGTACTGAAGCTGGAATAACTACTAGATTACATTTTTTATATCCCGACACCTTAATAATGGCTTGTGGGTGGAAAATGCCCTTTGAAGATTATAAGGAAGGTGTAATTAAATGCGATACAGCTGCTAATAATATTATTGTTAAAGTATTGTTAGACAGCGTTATTAATACATTTCAAGGATCTACTCTTACTTGTGATCGGAAGATGGTACTTGTTGGAGGTTTTACAAAACACAATAATACTTCTGATCTATACATATTTAAAGTCAACAGTAATCTTGATTTGGATAGTTTATATACAGCTCCAAGAACGTATGATAGCCTTTGTCCCTATCAAATTGTTTCAGATACTTTTGATCTGGATGATTGTGTTTTATACACTGCTCTAACGAATCCGGATATTTGCCCTGAGTTTTATCAGTTAATGGCATACCCTGTTC
>JAEYXG010000218.1 GCA_023428585.1 Bacteroidota bacterium | reverse complement strand
GCCTAGCACTACAGTGCTTCGCATTAAAGCTCAGGTAGTTCTGCCCGAAGAAATTAACCAATAATTATTAATAAAAAACAGAATTGAAATGTTGACAAATATTCTATTAATGGCACAGCCCCAAGAGGGAGGAAGTGGTTACAGCTCATTGATTTTTTTGGCTTTGATCATGGTGGTTTTCTATTTTTTCTTTATTAGACCCCAATCTAAAAAAGCCAAAGAACTTCGTAAATATCGTGAGTCCTTGAAGAAAGGTGATAAAGTGCTTACCATAGGTGGGCTTCATGGAAAAATCGTTGAAGTTCAGGAAACAACTTTTACCATTGAAGTTGAAGATGGTTCAAGAATGAGGTTTGAGAAATCGGCTATAGCTTCTGGAGTGGAAGATCAAATTCCTTCTCAGAATAAATAGAAATCACGACCAACAAGTGAATTATTAATGAATGAAGAATGCAGGTTTTTCTTTTCAGAGAATTTTGGTTCCCAGTAGCAAGAAATATAGGAATAAATTATCTGTCTTTCTGATCTGTACTGTTATTTCATTCTTTATGTGGGGTCTTATTAAACTTTCAAGAGTTTATGAGACCCCCATTAAATATCAGGTCAACTATATAAATGCTCCTTCTGATAAAATACTGGTTCATCCGAGAGATACAATTATTACACTTACCGTTAAGGCACGTGGTCTTGAATTATACGGAAAACTGTTCAATACTGAAAAGAACCGCATTACACTGGATATATCTGACGTTAAGATCCGTAATAAAAGCAACCACTTTTCAGGGTACCTGAGAACAAGCAAAGAATTGAGGAAGATTGCTAATCAACTTCCAAAAGATTTCCTTTTGATAGGTGTAGAGCCTGATACCTTGCATTTAACCTTTGAAAATGAATATTCTAAAAAGGTTCCTGTGGAAGCAGATCTTTCCTTGTCGTTCGTACCACAGTATCAATTATATGATTCAATTAAGCTGAGTCATGATACGGTATCAATATTTGGTATTAAATCAGTCATTGACACAATCTATCAAATTAAAACCGAGCATAAAACATTAAGAAATCTTAAAAGTAGTCGCTTGATTGCTCTTCATTTGGAAAAGCCAACAGCAAAACCTATGATTTCACTTTCTGTTGACAGTATAACCGCTGAGATTATGGTTGAGCGATTCACTGAAGCTGAAATTGAGGTGCCTATTATTTCTGTTGAAAAAACTGATCGCCCTTTCCGAACTTTCCCCGATAAAATAATACTTACTTGTCGTGTTGCCATGCGTGAGTATGATAGGTTGGATCCTTCATTATTCGCTGTAACCATTGATTATGATAAGGCTGCAAAATCAGGCAATAATCTTGCAGATGTAATTGTTGTTCAACAACCTGCATTTGCCAAGGTCATTGATATGGAACCCGATAGGGTTGAATTTCTCTTCTTGAAATAATTAACGTGCATTTTATCTGATGTTGAAGAATACTACGAAAATGACCTGGTTCAGGCCATAATCAGTTGATTTTTGATAGCGCCTCACAAAACATTTTTTCTTCTTTAATTGTCATACTCATAAACATTTCAATTATGAGAAGATATAAGAAATTCAACCCAGATTTCAGACCCAAACCTCACGATATCTTTAAGGCCTTTATCTGGATGTATGTTAGAAAACCGGATATGCTAAGGAGAAAAAGGACTCAAATGATTGCGTAAATTTCACCAATCTGTATTTCTGTATCTTTAATGATTTGTTGGTCTCATTTTGAAATAATGAGACAAAATGACTATTTTTACCATGATAATACTGATTATATGCTTAAAGTAGGCTTAACCGGAAGTATTGGAAGTGGTAAATCTACAATTGCCAAAGTATTCACCTTTCTGGGCATACCAGTGTATTTTTCTGATATCGAAGCTAAAAAGATATTGGACCAGCCTGATGTGATTGCAAGTGTTATAGCAGAGTTAGGCGCAGACCTGCTGGCTTCCAATGGGTTGATTGATAGAAAAAGCTTGGCTTCGAGGGTCTTTAATGATCACAATGCACTTCAGTGGTTAAATTCATTGATACATCCGCAAGTTAGGCACCATTTTATTGAATGGGTTGAATCACAAAAAAACTCGCCTTACATTATGCAAGAATCGGCAATTATGCTTGAAACAGGATTTAGCTCTTTTTTTGATAAAATTGTTGTTGTTACCTGCCCGCTCGAGGAGAGAATAAATAGAGTGCTATATCGTGACAATATGACACGGGATCAAGTGTTGGAAAGAATGGAAAATCAATGGTCAGAGGAATTAAAAGTAAAAAAGGCTGATCTTATCATTAAAAATGATGATAAAAGTCTAGCACTGCCTCAAATTATTGCATTGCACCGTATTTTTCTTGAAATGTCTGAAAAAATGAAAGATTTTACTTCCTCAGGGAATTGAAATATCTAAAAACCTGCATATTTTTGTACACAACTTGATATAAATGTGCTTTCTGGATTTGGTGATAGAGAATCTGAATTTAAGTGTATTTATCATTAACTGATTTATTATTTTCAATTGATTGACAAAACATTATCTTATGGATGAATTGATTTTAGGTGTTGGATCACGAGTTCAACACCCCCAATTTGGCAAAGGTGTTATTATACAGGTTAGAATGGACGCCTGGGAAATAACTTTTATCGAAAATGGAACCAGGATTATTCAAAGAGATTTTGATGGTTTAAAGGTTATTGAAGCTGTTGAAACTCCTTCCGAAATGGTAACGTATGAAAAAATTGAGAAAAGTCTAATCAAATTACTCCGCAGGTTCTCTGACATCCAGGAAAATGTTGCACTAGGATCAAGGTGGACAGGAGGTCGTATGGTGCTTTATCCCGGCGACACTTCGTTAAAAGAGAAGGAGATCCCAATAGAAGCATTCTTTCATAAAATTGTTATGGTTCGTGACCGTCTTAGAGTTCTGGAACAGCGTGTCAACGCAAGCACTTTATCAGATGAGGATAAGGTGAATATTCAACAGTATATCACCCGAATTTATGGTAGTCTTACTACTTTCAATGTTCTGTTCAAAGAGAAGTCTGACTATTTTATTGGTGATAAGGGTGATAAGTAATGACCCTCATTGCTTATTATGTTTTCAACAGCACCTCAATTTGGAAACTTACGAACAAAGAGGCATTTGAAATGTTATTGAGTGAAAAATTTATAACCAAAAGATTATGTTATTTGATATTGAATTAATTGAGAAAGTCTATAGTCAATTGCCTGAAAAAATTAACCAGGCTAGAAAAATCCTGAATCGCCCTCTTACTTTAAGTGAGAAGATTCTATACAGCCATCTCTTTGCCGAGCAACCCTTGCAAAATTTCTCGAGAGGGAATTCGTATGTAGATTTTGCGCCCGACAGAGTTGCAATGCAGGATGCAACTGCTCAAATGGCTCTACTTCAGTTCATGAATGCCGGTCGTAATAAAACCGCAGTTCCAACTACAGTACATTGTGACCATCTCATTCAAGCTCAGGTAGGAGCAGAGGCTGATCTTGATTTTGCCCTAGGGCAGAATAAGGAAGTATTCGACTTTTTGCAGTCAGTATCAAATAAATACGGAATTGGATTTTGGAAACCGGGTGCAGGTATCATACATCAGGTAATACTTGAGAATTATGCATTCCCTGGAGGGATGATGATAGGCACTGATTCACATACTGTTAATGCCGGTGGTTTAGGAATGATTGCTATTGGTGTTGGAGGTGCAGATGCGGTTGATGTTATGGCAGGTATGGCATGGGAGTTAAATATGCCAAAACTTATTGGAGTGAAACTTACCGGGAAATTGAACGGTTGGACCACAGCCAAGGATGTAATATTGAAAGTGGCTGGAATACTTACTGTTAAAGGTGGCACAGGTGCTATTATTGAGTATTTTGGTGAAGGTGCCGATTCATTATCAGCTACTGGTAAAGGTACAATCTGTAATATGGGTGCCGAAATTGGTGCAACAACCTCCATTTTTGGTTATGACAATAAGATGAGTCAATATTTAAGGGCAACCGGCCGGGAGGCTGTCGCTGAATTGGCTGACAAGGTGAGTGAACACCTTCGCTCTGATATACAAGTTTATAACAATCCTGAATTATTCTATGATCAGCTTATTGAAATCAATCTTTCGGAACTGGAACCTTATATTAACGGTCCTTATACTCCTGATGCCGCTTACCCAATCTCTGAATTTGTAAAAAATGTAAAAGAAAAAGGTTATCCTGAAAAACTGGAGGTTGGGTTGATAGGTTCCTGTACAAACTCCTCTTATGAAGATCTAACAAGGGCTGCATCCGTTGCGCGGCAAGCCAAACAAAAAAATCTGAAAGTAAATTCGGAATTCATTATTACTCCGGGTTCCGAATTGATCAGATATACAACGCAACGCGACGGTTTACTTGATGATTTTAAAGCAATTGGTGGTGTTATAATGGCGAATGCTTGCGGTCCTTGTATTGGACAGTGGAATAGGCATACTGACGATCCTTCACGCAAAAATTCTATTCTCACCTCTTTCAACAGGAATTTTGCCAAAAGAAATGATGGAAATCCAAACACCCATAGTTTTGTTGCTTCTCCTGAATTGGTTACGGCACTTACTATCGCTGGTACATTGACATTCAATCCCTTGACCGACAAGCTGAAAAATGAGGATGGCAAATGGGTTTCATTGGATTTACCTGAGGGTTTGGAATTGCCTAAATCGGGCTTTGATGTTAAGGACCCCGGTTATCTTGCCCCACTTCCTGAAGGAAGTTCTGCACCCATTATTGTTAAAGAGAATTCTGACAGATTGCAATTGCTTGAGCCATTCCAACCATGGAATGGTAATGATATTCATGGTCTGCGGTTATTAATAAAAGCCAAGGGGAAATGCACAACTGATCACATATCAATGGCAGGGCCTTGGCTTCGGTTCAGAGGGCATCTTGACAATATTTCAAATAACCTTCTTATTGGTGCTGTTAATGCCTTTAATGATCAAACCAATTTTGTAAAAAACCATCTATCAAATACTTATGATGCTGTGCCTTCAGTTGCCAGAGCATATAAAGCTGCCCAAATTGGATCAATTGTAGTTGGTGATGAAAATTATGGCGAAGGTTCTTCTCGTGAACATGCTGCTATGGAACCAAGGTTCCTCGGTGTTAGGGCTGTTTTGGTAAAATCGTTTGCACGAATACATGAAACCAATCTCAAGAAGCAGGGAATGCTGGCATTGACTTTTGTAGATAAAGATGACTACAACAAGATATTGGAGGATGATATTATATCTATTGCAGGTCTTACAGATTTCGTCCCTGGCAAACCCTTACGAATTGAACTTGAGCATAATGATGGGTCACGTTATTCATTTAACGTAAATCACTCATACAATGAAT
>JAEYXG010000207.1 GCA_023428585.1 Bacteroidota bacterium | reverse complement strand
CATATCCTGGGGTTCCCCATAATCCTCCGCATCAAAGAATATGATGTCAACGCCCAGACCTGGATTACTGATGCTCATTTGTCGTGCAATTTCAAGTAGAACTGCCACTCCGCTGGCACCATCATTGATATCATTGACTATCAAGACGACCGCGAAAAAGGATTCTTCGATTATTGGCATACCATAAATGATGATATTGACAATATAAGCAAGGAAACCCTTAAGGCCGTTGGACAAACCGTAATAACTGTAGTTTACGAAGCAGCCTGATTACAATAAATCGTTCGCGAGGTTTGCAAGCTCTGACCTCTCACCTTTTTCTAAACGCACATGTGCATAAATTGCATGGTGCTTTATCTTATCTATCAGGTATGACAACCCATTGCTTTGAGCATCCAGATAGGGTGTATCAATCTGGTAAATATCACCGGTGAAGATGATCTTTGTATTCTGACCTGCACGTGTAATAATAGTCTTGATCTCATGCGGAGTCAGGTTTTGTGCCTCATCTACAATAAAACACACGTTTGATATACTGCGTCCTCTAATATATGCAAGTGGCTGAACAACTATCTTCTCATTCTCAAGCGAGTCAGTTATATTCTTGAACTCCTTGTCCTTCTCACTATACTGGCTTTGTATGAACTTCAGGTTATCATTCAATGGTTCCATATATGGATTGATCTTTGACTTGATATCACCGGGCAAGTAACCAATATCCTTATTGCTTAGAGGTACAATAGGCCTTGCCAGGAACACCTGCTTGAAATTACGCTTTTGTTCAAGCGCCGCAGCCAATGCAATAAGAGTTTTGCCCGTACCTGCAACACCCTGCAGTGTAACCAGCTTGACATCAGGATTAAGAATAGCATGCATGGCAAAAACCTGTTCAGCATTCCTCGGAACGATCCTGAATGCCGTCTTCTTCTCAATACGCTCTATCATCTCTGTAACCGGACTATAAAATGCCAGGGCAGAAATGTTTGTATTTTTTAAGATATAATACTGGTTTGGGATAGGATTCTTTACACCTATCTCTTTGGGCTTGCACTTTCCCGTGGTATATAATTTGTCAATTATTGATGTGGATAAGCCGGTAATTGTTGATATGCCGGTATAAAGTCCTTCCACATTCTTGATCTTCCCGGTTAAGTAATCTTCAGCGGTTATGTTAAGTGACTTTGCCTTAAGCCGCAAATTAATATCCTTACTTACGAGTATTACTTTACGGTCAGGGTATTCCTGACAAACCGAGAGGGCCGCATTAAGTATCCTATGATCAGGTTTGTTATCATCAAAAATCAACCTTGCATCAAGAGCGCTTCGTTCATTCATGATTACCTTGAACTTGCCCCCCTTTGTCTTCTCAAGTGGAATCCAATCAGTAAGGGTAGCATGCTCTGACATATTATCAATGATCCTGATGAACTCACGGGCTTCAAAGTTTATGTTATCATTACCCTTTTTGAAATTATCAAGCTCTTCCAAAACAGTTATAGGCAATGCAACATCATTGTCGTCAAATGTCTTTATACAGTCGTGATTATAAAGAATCACGGAAGTATCAAGAACAAATATTTTTTTCTTTACCGTTGATTTTAGTTCAATATTATTTACTGATTCAGTGGTTTTTGCTTTTGGAATCCTTGTTGCTTTGGCAACTTTTGTTTTCTCGACCAGTTTAATGATCTTTTTAGGCTTTATGCTCTTTTTTTCAGCCGGCTTTGCACTTTTCCCGGGTTGTTTCTCCTGTTTGCTTAGTTTAGCGTCGACTGATTCGGCAATCCTCTTTGATTTGGTACTGGAATTTTTGCTTACTGCCATATTATTACAATTACTTACTTTTCTCTCAAATGTAGTCACCTGAATAGTCAGGAATCACTTATCAAGTTTACATCCTGTTTACTATAACACCCAAGTGTAAAAATATAATGAAAAAAGGAGTTGTAAATAGACCTTTGAAAAATAATATTAACAATTTAAATGAACAGTTTACAATCAGCAATTGGAGAATAACAAAGTTGTTAATAAAAAGAGGCTGCTTGTTTGCAGCCTCTTTAATAGTTATTGGTATAGAATTAATTCTCCTTTCCACCAACCATCAATAGATCAGTAACATTGATCTCCGTTAGATTATGTTTATTCCCATCCTTATCATCCCAAAAGCGGTAAGTGATTTTGCCTTCTACTGCAATTTCCTTTCCCTTTGTCAGATATTTTTCACATGCATCACATAAACCTCCCCAAACAACCAGGTTGTGCCATTGGGTACTTTTTACCTTCTGCCCCTGTTTGTCAGTATGCTCATCGTTGGTAGCTAATGTCATACGTACCATCTTCTTGTTGCCATCAAATGTTCTTACCTCGGGTTCCTTACCTAACCTGCCAATTAAAGTTACTCTGTTTCTTAAGTTATTCATGACTTTTATAATTAAAATGTGATTTACTCTTTATGAAGCTTTTATTAACAATATGTTTTGACTTGATTAAACAGTTTGTTTTCCTGATATCATTAATAGGTCATTTACAGTAATTTCGGTATTAAACCTGTTATTACCTTCGGTGTCAGTGAATGCATAATATGCCAGTCGTCCATCAATCGCAATTTCACCGCCTTTTTGCAAATACTTGCCGCATATTTCAGCAAGTTTGCCCCATACAACCAACTGATGCCATTGTGTTCTAACTCCTTTTTTACCTTTTTCCACTGTTGCTTCGTTTGTAGCAAGCGACATTCTGGTCATCACCTTACCATCATCAAAGGTCTTTACTACTGGATCAGCTCCCAGAAATCCGATCAATTGTACGCGATTGTTTAATGCTTTCATCACTCTTTGTTTTTTGTTGCCTTTCGGCGGTTCAACATTTTTACTTACTTTACTTTCTCCAAACTTCTCTTTGTATGTTTGAACGATGAAGCAAAGGTATGATCGTGCTTTCCCCGGATTCGGTTATTAACTGATTACATTCGAATGTACCCGTTTGTAATCATTTGCAAACGACTTATAGATTAATTATCAGTTCTTTACAAAATTTCCATAATTATTGAAGAATCATCTTTGATACTTAAATACTCAGTAAGATAATTGTTGAAAACGGTTTATTCTGAATATCAGCATTTGCCTTGAACATAAAATCATTTGGCAAGATGACTGCTATTTTAAAATTAAGGAATAAAGAGGCCGTTAAGAAATTAACCTTTCTTATAATAATATTTGACTTGAAAATGCGAAACCATTAATAATTGCGCGTATATTTGAATGATTATTTGATCAGCTTTATAAGCAAATCCATTAACGATCCAAAATTATTTAAGCCATGTCAAAAGGTAAGGAACCAAAAAAAGAATCAAAGAAAGAACCTACAAAAACTCTTAAAGAAAAACGACTGGAGAAAAAAGAGAAGAAAGCCAAAGCATAATCTGCACCAGCTTCTCCTTTATCTCTTGCAGCCTTTCATAAAGGATCTGAGCTATGAATAAGGTATGCCTTGATTGTGGTGAACCATTAATTGGTCGCGCCGATAAGAAATTTTGTAACGACCAATGCCGTAACAACTACAATAACAGACTTAACAGTGACACTTCCGCACTTGTGCGGAAGATTAATAATGCATTACGCAAAAACCGTAGGATACTTGCTGAACTTAATCCTACCGGCAAAATTACGGTACACAAAGATAAGCTGACAAACCAGGGATTCAATTTCAACTATTTCACTCATTTATATATTACTCAGAAGGGACACACCTACAAGTTCGTATATGAATATGGATATCTGCAACTAGAGAATGATTTCTATATGCTTGTACAGCGAGAACTGAAATAATTGTACAAACCGCCCCAACAAATCTCATTTTGCCTGTCTGACTCTCTGATTATTTTGAATAATAGTTTGTTGTACAAGCTAAAAGGTTCAAGTTTTTCCACCAAGCCCTGGGCTTTTGCCATCATATTTATATCCCTTTCACAATACCAGATAACTATAACTGCTTGCAATTATTACCAAGAATCGGTCAAGACAACTAATGCACTATGATTCCCTAATTAAATCAGGTCTCTAACAGTGCTTATATTTCTGAACTTTACAGTAGAATTAACTGACTATTCAATTGAGATTCATTTGGTACAGGTCCAGTATAGCTCCAGTGCAGGTCCAGTTCAACTCCAGTAAAATGCTATATTTACACGACTTGTACAGGAGTTGAACTGGACCTGTACTGGAGTTGAATCAAATGAAGCACTACTCAATCCCCGTTTTAGTGAATCAGTCACTGATTCCAATATGATAAATATCATGATCATTCTTACTGGGGTTTCAGCATCGTTGGCATGTACGAAAGAGCAGATTGGATTACTGCACATTTTTCATTTTAAGGGTGAAAACAGGGTAATTATTATGTAAGTTTGTTTTATTAACTTAAGCAAGCATTCCCTACAATAAAAGATCTATGATACAAACACCGGGAAAACTATTTCTTTTAGATGCAATGGCTTTAATATACAGGGCCTATTATGCATTAAACAAAAATCCGAGGATTACCTCCAGAGGTTTGAACACCTCTGCTATTCTTGGATTTGCCAATACTCTTTATGATGTCATCAAAAATGAGAAACCCGACTATATTGGAGTGGCATTCGACACGCATGCACCTACGCAGCGGCACATTGATTATGTAGAGTACAAAAGTCAGCGTGAATCAGTCCCTGAAGATATTCTTAATGCCATTCCCTACATCCAGCAACTCATTGATGCTTTTAATATTCCCATCCTATCACTTGACGGTTATGAGGCTGATGACATAATTGGCACATTGGCCACACAAGCAGGAAAAGCGGGGTTCAAGGTCTACATGATGACCCCAGACAAGGATTTTGCTCAGTTGGTAAATGAAAATGTATTCATTTACAAACCGGCAAAATTTGGCGAAAAGGCAATTGTAATAGGTGTAGATG
>JAEYXG010000206.1 GCA_023428585.1 Bacteroidota bacterium | reverse complement strand
CATCTCTATTATGTGATTCTAAAATATTCCAAGATTCACCTTGATCTATAGATTTATAAAGTAGCTGATGACTCTCATCAAGAAAACTTATGAGATACCCAATTGAATCTGATGGGAAAATAAGTTTGGTTATTTTCCCATTTACAGTATTAGTTATATTTTGCCATGTGCTCCCCTGATTAGTTGTTTTAAAAATCGTTCCAGATGAGGCACCAATCAAGGCTATAGAATCACTTATGAAGGTAATATCATTTAAGTCTTCTTGAGTTGTATAACTATTATGGTTCCAAGAAACACCACCATCATTTGTTTTAAGAATATCACCATTTACTCCAACACATATACCTTCCATTGCATCAATAAAGGATAAGGCATTAAGGATAGTTGCATCATTATAAGGAAGATGAGTCCAATTATTTCCTCCATTTGATGTTTTATAAATGTCACCATTAGAACATCCAATCATACCAGTATTTTCATCGAAGAAATGAATTGAATACCCTTCGATAACATCCAAGATGGGAGGAGTCCAACTGACTCCACCATCTACCGTCTTTAAAATATAATTATTTAAACCTACAACAAATCCAGTATTCTCATTAAGAAAAAATATAGATTTATTTTCATTAGAATATCCTGTTGAAAAAAGGAACCATGATTCACCTCCATCCTGGGTATTATAAATCAGACCAAATTCGCTGGCAGCAAAACCAAAATTAGGATTTAGAAAAAAAACAGAGTTTATTTTGTATTCAGTTTCTATGTTTTGTTCTACCCAGTTATTTCCGCCATCGGTAGTCTTAAATAATAAACCATGTGCCCCCGTAATGAAACCATATGAATTATTGAGAAATGTTATCGAGAGTACTGTACTTGTAGATTGCAGTATAATTCGATCCCAACTTAGTCCTCCATTTTCAGTTTTATAAACAGTTGCACCATCATTCAAATCATTTGATATAGCAAATCCAGTAAATTCATCAAAGAAATAAATATCCATGATATTACCACTGATACTACTTTCTAAAACGTCCCAAGATTGACCACCATCACTAGTTTTTAATAGTGTCTCACAATCACCAGCAATAAATCCAACACTTTCGTTCAATAGTTGAATAGTATTCAAATTATTCCCTTGTGGGCTTGGGCTTAACCAAGACCACTGTGCAACTAGTCGAGTTGAAAATATTACAAGAATGATTAAGAAAATGATTCCCTTTTTCATACAGAATTATTTTTAGTAAGGTAACACGATGACTTTACATGAAGATATTATCTCATCAATTTTATACAAATTTAAATAATAAACTCCAGGTCTAACATCTGACAGGCTGAAAGAATGGCTATTTTTACCAGATGTGACATCTATACTATTAAATTCAGTTACCAATTTTCCAAGTTCATCAGAAAGTCTAATTTTACCTACAAAGCTTTCGTCCAATAAAGAGTTAATCTCAATATTTAAAATATTAGTAACAGGATTTGGATAAACTTTTATTTCTACTTGGGTCTTTTCCCTGACTATGTTAGACTGTTCCCTTTTGTTTGCGTACAATAGATCGATTAATTGAGACCGTTTACTGAAAAACTCTCTCTGGTTCTTGACAATTATTTCTGGAAATCTACAAGTAGGTGATGATTTCAGATCATTATCCTCCAAACTTCTTTGAATTACATAATTCAGATCAATGATTGCAAAAACGGAATCTTCTAAAGACTCTGGACTTATCAATCTGTTCTCAAACCACTCAATTGCTTGATCGTAGTTACCTAAATCAACATTACACCAGTTTTTAACATACTGAGCTCTAAAGCTTAATGTAGTTGAATCATCAGTCGGAATGGTATCCAAATATGATTGAAGTGCTGGTAAATCATTATTAATTAAATTCACACTATATAACTCATTGACGGATGCAATTGCATAATCAGATTCTGAATGATTTTCAATAATATCTTTAAATCCAATTTCAGCATTTACATAATCTTCTTCTAATTCTGCAGATTCGGCTAAAGTGAACTTTTCTTCTGCCGTTCCTCCGCTACAACTACAATTGTTGAAACCCCATGTTGGACTATAAATATATTTACCATAAGGATATAATTCAGTATTAGGATAAAATGGAGTACCCCAATGATTACAATATATGGGTAGATAAGGATTAGCAGGCATTATAGTAGGAGTATGGTAAACAAGTGGATTGCTATTAATAGTATTATCTATATGATTGAATTTTATTTCATACGGATAATCTTTTGATGTTGCATAGATTTGATTTTGCCTGTTGTTGATCAGTTGCTGTGTTGAAGATGCATTTGGTGCTGAACAAATACCGTCTATTTTAACATTGCTAATATTTAAACAGCTAATACCGTAACTAGCATTTGAAATAGTATTGTTGATAATATCAACTTGACTATGGTAAACCTTTATACAGTTGTTATTATTATAGGTAGTTCCTACAAAGTTAATTGTATTATGGTTAATGATATGTGGAGTTTGTGTGCCAAATCCTGAATTGTATAGAGCTATCCCATCAAACCTCTGAAAATTAATTGTATTATCCTGTATGTCAAAGGTTGAATAATCCTGTATATTAATAAACGGCTCAGCATTATTCCCATTAAAAGTGCAATTACTAATTTTTACACCAATATTAGAAACAAGATTTGGGTTTCTCAAGTTTGCATATGTCCCGTTAGTAAAGTCAGTATTTTTTATTTCAACATCTCCGTTTTGGAAATAGAGTGCACTGTAATCAAATTCACTTCTAATTGATCCTACCACTCCGACTTTAAAAGACTGCAAATCATCTCCAAAAATTGCTGCCTTATACAAGTTTAAAACTGGAAAACTAACATTAATATATGGATTATTTAGAATTAATCCAGTAAATGTGCCATTTTCTTTTCCCATAAAACTTACAGTTGTTTCACTAGGACTAACAGTAACAAGACCATTTACTTCTACAGCATTGTATGCTTCAGCCCCATTAAAAGTACAATTCCCATTAAGTACTAATTCTCCACCTTTATCAATAATTAATCTTCCCCTCTCAGTAAAATCAATGGTTCCACTAATTGTTAATGTTGCCCCAGAGCAAACATGTACATCATTTGAAATTGTAGTATTTGTGATTGTAATATCATGAGTAATTTGATAACCCTGAGCCATAAGATTCAGAGCTGGATCTCCAAAATAATTAAAATAAAAATTACCCTGCACTACATATCCAGGAAATACATTAGATTGAGCAAGAATCTTACATTGTAATAAGAATTCTCCTGTAACTGAGGATGCTTGTTCAAAAATATAATATGGAATGCCATCAAAATAAGATTTCGGCCAAACTCCATTTGGTGTATTTGTGTTTAATAATGCCTTAGCACTTGCAGCAACAGCACCCACAAACCCTTTAGTTGGAGAAAATCTTGATATTTCTTCTGCTATACTTTCTTGAGCAAATTCACACTGATTGAATGCTCCAGCATCGCAACTATTGGCAAAGAAAAATGGTGTTTTATAATCATTTGTTAACCCATTTTTTAGTTCTGTTGTAGTTAATGGATTCAAATAATCAAGTTGATCTACGTGAGAATGTCCATAATACTCACACAGAAATGAACCACTATTTAACTCAGAAACCAAAAGATTAGGTGTATTAATTCCAAGTGTTTCTTCATTAAATATAGTATATGTATAAGGTTCACTGATTATCTGAGGCAACAAATCTTGGTAAACACCCAAAGTATGTGTTAAATAGTTGGTTGCACCTGGTGCATGAGAATTTGTGTAGATAGATCGATTATTAAACTCTTGTCCGGAAAATTCAGTTTCATATTTTATAGTTTTTTCTACCATATTGTGCAACTCAGTAGTGTTATTTACAGGAAACCTCCCAATATAAATCTCAGGAATTGGATCGAAACCATTATTACCGATGGTCAATAAAGCATAATAATTATCGGATGGAAAATTATTATTGACACCATTAAAAGGAATAACCGCAGGATCATGTGCTGATGGAACACCATAACTAGTGTTTGCTTGAGGATAAGGAGTATACCTTGCATCGCCAGCAAGTAAAACATAAGCTAGATGATGATCATATGTATTAGGAGCAAGAGTATTCTCGTATATCTGCTTAATACAATTCCTTATCTTTTGTTCTCTCCAATAAGGATTACTATTTGTTACTGGTAATATATTTGTTGCCTCATCTAGAATGTTAACAACATTAATAATACCAACAGCAAATCCATCATGATTTGCCCTATGAAGAGCTATTCTCTTAATTTCACTATTATCATTAGTTGGATCCCAAAAATCTGATGCGGTAATAATTAAATAATCTATAGCTAGAGTGTTGAGTTGCGAGACGTTAGTCAGATTAATCCATGTTACTGATGAATTTTCACTTGGGCTGGTACTACTTGCAGATTTTCCATCACCCGGATAATTCAGAAAAGAATGCGCTGCTACATTATTGAATAATCCTGTTGGTATATTAATATCCGTAATTGGGTTAGTAAACTGAATTTTCAAATCGCATGATGTTATTGCTTTCAATGACTTTGTTACTGGGTTAAATTGAATTGGATAAAATGTGATCTGAGCATACTTCTGGCCTCTCAGGTATCCAGTCGTTACAATACTAATAATATTCTGAGGCAAAAACGAATTTGTATTATATGTCTGAGAATTTATTGTAAAATGTTCAGTTCTAAGAATTTGACCATTTATTTCTTCTTCCACAACTTCAGGTGCCGGATAAACATTATAATTAGAAAGAGTAGTTTCAGTCTGATTAAGAACTGTGGCACTTAAGCTTGAGCATTCAGGAATGGCAATTAGTTTCGTGATTACCGGTAGTTCAGGATCCCCCATAGTAACGCTGCTAATCACATTTGGAATAGCAATTCTATTATAATTAACTCCTTCAATATTTATCAAAGAACTGTTCATACCATAAGTTTGACAGTGAATAGTTACCTCCTGATTGCTTGAAGTTACAAGGTTAATACTCGGTTCGGTTGGATTTTGTGTCCCATTAAAGGGAATCCATGTTTGACTAAATCCTAGCGATGCAATTGATACTTGCAGCGACACAAGAAAAATAAAAATTTTCTTCATAATGAATTTTTGGGTTGTTAATATTAGTATTTGGTTGATTAAAAAAGTCAATTTTTACTGAGAATTATAACAATCATCACAATTTCATCAATCTAAAATCTCTGATAAAAATTTCTTCTGATTGAATTGCTGTAACAAATAACGGAATAATGTGCAATAAATAAAAATATTTGCTCACATTTTTATATTATCTAACTTATTTCCTATGTTGTATATGTTGATTTTATATTATATATAAACCTGTTTTACAGTGGTCTGAATAGACAATTGTGGTTATTACGTCAAAATTTTTCTTCTACAATTTTCCTTTACACTATGTAAACTAATTTAATGACTAGACTAAACAATAATCTCACATACTTAGCAGAATCTAATTACTCGAATCGAAAAGTTCTTTTCGGTATCAGACAAGAAGACCGACTATTACATACATATATTATTGGCAAGACAGGAACTGGCAAGACAAATTTGTTAACAACACATATTATTCAGGACATTGATGCAGGGCGAGGTTTTTGTGTATTTGATATTCACGGTGACCTCATTCAAGAATTATATTCCGCTATCCCCAAAAATAAGATAAAGGAAAATTGTCGGTAGTGTGAAGAATTTTGTGTAAACTATGATTTGACTGTGTTAAAAGGCTAAATTACAAAATAGATGTTAATTTTAAAGCCACAAACACAGATGAAAATGGAAGACGATGTTCCATTTGAGATCCCGGCGGAGCAGCTCAAAATGATGAAGACTCAGGAATATCTTGAAGCATACATATCAAAGCTCTACAAACATGCAGTTCAGACTATGCTCAAATCGGAGATGGATGAGCATTTGGGCTATAAAAAGCATGATCCATCAGGTAATAATTCAGGCAATAGCCGGAATGGAACAAGCTTGAAAACAATGAAAACAACCTTTATCGGAATGAAACCAAACTGAATGGAAAACCATACAGTAAATTGTTTATTTCACATAACGACCTGATGAAGGGCGGAACAATGAGTATCAGCATGAGCAATCAACTTGATACTGCCATCATTGTTAAAGATGAAGACTTGCCATTTTCTGTCAGCAAATAGGTTGCATATTCCTAATCGACTTGAATTGTATTAGAAGAATGAACTATCAGTGCATTTGGCAAATACCTGAGTCAAATTGTACAGATTAATTAGAAATGATAGTTTAATCCTATTCCTACACTCCAATTACTATAGGGCAAATGATAGTCGGTATGGGTAAATTTATAAAGAAGACAGGTGCCGAACTTCATGGTAAACTTTAACTTTTTACCTCCGATTCTTATCACCGCGTTTGGTTCCAGTAGAAGGCTCTTGTCGTGATAAAGTGTTCCGGGATCCGGGTACATATAATCAGTTTCCCAATAGCCGCGATCAAGCATGCTGGTTGTAAGTAATCCGCTTTTCAGACTAATGCCATAATCGAGATTTGCAAATCTTCTGTCTGTTCGTCCAATGTTCCACTGAAGGAAGTATAGTTTATAACTGCCTTTGAGATATCCGTGGTCACCATGTCGTTTATAGCTTGTTTCCCCATAACCGTATCCGCCGTATAATTCTGTAATATTTTCATTCAGATGCTTCTTGAAGATACCTGCTGAGCCCTGGAGGTAAAACTCATCAACATCATTGCCATATCTCCCGAATACCTGAACGGCTATTTTATCTGTCAGTCCATAGGATACTGTCCCATGTGCCGATACACCAGTAGATATACCAGCATCTGCTCTTAAGTCCTTTTTCTCGCTTATCAGTGGAATATCAGTCGCTTGTGGATAATATACACAACCTGAAATTACTGTTAATAGTGCTACGGAAATAAAATTGAGACTCCTGAAAATTCTTTGACACATAGTGATTATGCTAGGT
>JAEYXG010000193.1 GCA_023428585.1 Bacteroidota bacterium | reverse complement strand
CATGTTAATAACAACAGAAAATAATAACAAAATAGCTCCAGAGGAGCGACACATTTAAGGTGCAATGGCAAATACATACTCACAATTATACGTTCACATTGTTTTTGCAGTAAAAGGCAGAGCAAATCTCCTTTCTCAAAAATGGAAAGAACAACTGAATAAATACATTACAGGTATCATTACGAATAAAAAAAATAAATTAATGGTGATCAACGGGATGCCTGACCATTTACATTTGTTGGTTGGTTATACCCCTGATTGCAATCTGTCGGATTTGGTGAGAGATATTAAAGTCAATTCATCTAAATGGATAAATGAAAATAAATTTGTGGCAGGTAAATTTGAATGGCAAACAGGGTTTGGAGCATTTACCATTGGTCAGTCTCAAATTCAAACGGTTGTTAATTATATTCTAAATCAGGAAGATCATCACAGAAAGAAAACCTTTCGGGAAGAGTATATTGAATTTCTAAATGCATACCAAATTGAATTTAATACATCATATATTTTCAATGAAATTGATACCGCTCCTACGGAGCTATTGACATACCGCTCCTACGGAGCTATTGACATGCCACTCCTCTGGAGCTATTGACATACCGCTCCTCTGGAGCTATTGACATACCGCTCCTATGGAGCTATTGACATACCGCTCCTACGGAGCTATTTTGTCATTTGGATTTACAATGGGGTCTTTATGAACGATAAATATAAATAGCACGGTTAATGAAAGCAAAGAATGTAAAAGTTACCACTACCTCAGGATTTGATGGGATTGAAATTGAGGAATACCTTGAGCCGGTAGCAGCACACGTGGTGGTGGGCATGAACCTGTTCAAGGATTTTATTGCCGGTTTCTCTGATTTCTTCGGGGGGAAGTCGAATACCTATCAGAAGACACTTGAGACGATCAATGATGAGGTGATTGAGGAGCTGCGGAAGAAAGCCCATGCCGTGGGCGGCAATTGTGTGCTGGGATTGAAGATCGACAATGATGAAGTGTCGGCACAGGGGAAATCGATGATCATGGTTACGGCCATAGGAACTGCTGCCAGGGCTAAATTCCCAAAGCAGTCCGCTGCTTCCGTGCAAAAGGCCAGAACCGGAACTGTGAGCATTGAAAAGTTCAATTATCTGAAGAAAAAGAAGGAATATGTCACTGCTAGTGAAAAAGGAACCTTAGTGGTTAACGATGAGTTCTGGGAATTCGTGAAAACAAACAGAGTGTCTGAAACTGCTTCGTTTTTGCTGAATAAATACCTGCAAGCAATAGAAACCAGCAAGGGCTATGTGAGTGAACATGTTGATTATCTGGCTAAGAACATTAAGGAATATTTCTCGGCTATTGATGCTGGTGTGGCAATAGGCTGTTTGTATGATAAATTGATGAAAGAACCTACGTTTGAATCGCGCAACAGTATCATCGATATTGTTAAAGAGCTTAATCTTGTTGATTATGGAAGGATAATGGAGTTTTTGCTATCGAATAATGTGAACATTCAAAAAACCGGGGTTCATTTGTCATTGGCACAAAAGATGACTTATGAGCAAGCAGATATACCCGGCATTGAGAAATTGCTTAACACGATTTCAGATATATTCAGAGAGAGAGGCGTTAGGGCGACCAAGAAAAAATCACTGTTTACCAGTGAAAGGGAAATATGGGTTTGTAGTTGCCTGAAGGAAAATGATATGGACAGGATCTACTGTTCCAATTGCTTCAAGGATATTTACGGGTTCTTTGAAGAAGAGGTCAAGCATACGGAGGTGATTTCAAAGCTGAGGGGTGAACTCGAAATTCTAAAGGAAGAATTGGGCTAATCGGCATTTCAGCAGGTTTAGGTTGTTCACTACCGGTTTGCCCGATTACTCATGGGTTCAGCAATAAAAATAATATATAATTGAAAGAAACGCAGACAATTTCATCTGCGTTTCTTTTTTTTTGAGATAGACAAAAAAAGGACTGCCAAATGGAAAGGCTGGCATGATATTTGACCTATATAGTTACGTAAAAATGTACAAATATATAAATTGATAATATCATAAGTATATAACATTGTGACAGATACAATGTCAGTGCTGTATCATGCATTGTTGCAATGAGTTATACCGGGTTGTGTTTCAGTGGTATATAAATGCATTTTAAAGCAATATCACCATCGGTATTAATACCGATGGTGATATTGAATTTGTTCTTTGACATCTTGATTTAATTAGCCTATAACAGCTTCAACCACCATATTTGGTGGATTATGGAGGTGTCGTTTTACAGCGCAGAGGTTGGCTACGTTGATGACGGCATCTTTATACTTTTCAGGGAAAGAAGCGGGCAGGTGGATGGTGATGGTAAGGTCACTGATGAGATGGGTTTCGGGGTTGACTTTGGTTTCCTGGGTCAGGCTGATGCCATCAGTAGGTATGCCGCGCTGGTCGCAGAAACCCTTTACATAGATGCCGGCGCAGGTGCCGAGTGAAGCAAGGAAGAGGTCGAAAGGGGCAGGTGCTGAGCCATCGCCGCCTGCTCTAACGGGCTGGTCAGTTACAATGCGATAGCCGCGATAGTCAGCTATGACTTTCTTGTTTCCTTCAAAGGTAATTTTCATGATTCTGGTATTAGGTTATTGATTTATTTAATTCTTGGATAAAATGTGGTCATTATCAGTTGGTTAGGCTGACAACTAAAAGTAATGATGCTATAAACAAATATAGTTGATTATATGAATGTGAGAGAAACCTCTTTGAGGAATTTTTGTTCAAGGAGGTTGGCAATTCTTTTTATGACGGTGCGCCTGATTTCGAGTTCAACGGGAAGACTGGGGTCCTGATGGGCTATGTTGATGCGTGTACCGATTATGAAATGGATTTCATCACTTTCAATGAGCATCCGTACAATGCGGTCGGCCGGACCCTTGGTTAGGCGGGTGCTGCTGTTGTAAGTCTTGAGTATTTCGGTAACCTTTCCAAGAGTGAGAATTCCTTCGGTCACGAGGTCAACGCCATCCATGAGTGAGATGGGAGGGAGGTCGGGATCATCAAAGTCGAAGGTGTCAATAATCTGCCTATCGAGTTCACGTGCAAGGATATCGGCAGTAGTAGCGCCGCAC
>JAEYXG010000082.1 GCA_023428585.1 Bacteroidota bacterium | reverse complement strand
CCATAGTGCCGTGTACTGTTATATGCATGAGCTCCTACCAATTCATGCCCCGAAAGGTCCCAAACCTGGCCTTTAATCATTACATATTGTTGCGCTGTTGAATTTAAGGCAACAACAATCAGTAATACTAATAACCCGCATGGAAATAGCCTGTGCATAAGTCAGAATATGCTACAAATATAAGGCTTCAGTAAATAATTAGCCGGTTAATTATTGTTAAATAATTCCTAATGGCAATACTATCAGTGAACATTTCATTCACTAATAAGTTATTAGGCCCAATTATTAACTTAACAAACCAATAAACCAATGAAAAGAATATTCTTATTATCAAGTGCAGTGGCTTTTATGTTTATCGCTTTTTCATGCGGTAATAACGGGCAAAAAGCAGAAACCGGCGATGCCAAAACAGTGTCTGTAAATGAAGGTGAATTAACCTTGAATGTTGACCCATCAAATTCAACCCTTGAATGGGAAGGCTCAAAACCAACCGGTAAGCATCATGGGACAATAAATATTTCAAAAGGTGAAATTCATATTACTGATGGAAATCTTGTTGGTGGTAGCTTTACCATTGACATGAATTCAATAGTTAATCTTGATTTGGAAGATGCTGAAAGCAATGGCAAATTAGTGGGACATCTTAAATCGGCTGATTTTTTTGATGTTGAAAAATTCCCTACTTCAACATTTGAGATTACCTCCGTACAGCCAATAGATGGAAGTAGTGAAAACTTCAATGTTACAGGTAACCTGACCATTAAGGAAACAACAGCAAGTGTTACATTCCCTGTTACATATAAACTCGATGAAACTGGATTGAATGTGCAGAGCTCCACTTTTATTATTGACCGTTCAGTTTGGAGTGTTAAATATGGTTCAAGAAAGTTCTTTGATAACTTGAAAGATAGCTATATAAGCGACGAAATTTCCTTAAAAGTTACAATTAACGCAAAAGTTGATTAATACAATAAGGAAGAAGGGAGAAAGGGGTAGTTACCGCAAGGTGCTGCCCTTTTTTATTGTCCTGTACTTATCCAATTCCTATACTCATTTATTAGGCTGATACTTGATTCATCAGGCTTTGATATGGATGTTGTAACTTTTAATGTCGTATTTTCTGATGGCCAGAAAACTACAGGCATATGCTCATTCCCGTATACTCCATTGGAGGTGGAATAAGATTCTGAGTCAAATGCCGTGCTGATGTTCATCATAATGGGGCTTTTCTCATCAAACCTATACAACCTTGCTGCATTTAAATCATTAAAATCGAGTGTGACTTCTCCGCATAAAAATCCATTTTCCTCAAATAATCGCGTTTTTATATTGGTGGCGGCCGGGAATTCTTCCTTTATCTGATCACCATTCAGATATTTGGCGACCAATTCCTGGAAATCTTCAGCTGATACGTCCCTGCCATCATCCGTTACCGAGTAAATATTAATATATTTTATGGTCAGCTTCCCGGCATTGTTATCAGTCAATTCATAGGTGTATTCTTTACTTTCCACAGTCAGGCAACTAGAGAATCCTATTATAACAAGCAAAATAAATGTTATCCCCGTAATGCTGCGTGTAAGGCCTGGGAATAATTTTAATGCTGATTTCTGTTGTTGGGTTTCCATATTATTGGTGATTAAATTATTATCAGTACAAATTTACTCATTAATTGGAGCTCTTAGTCCAATATGCAACTTAGTGGCTTCATATTTGAAAAGTTGTTGTCAAGCATACTGTTAATAAGAATGAACGATTTGAAATCACGAAGGTTTTTTACAGTGATGGGTGTTGCAGAAATTAATCCGGTTTCAATCAAACGTGCTCTGGCGGTTCCGTACAACAATGGAGAATCAGGAGTATACCATCGGTACCCATCAAAAAATGCAATATTTGAAAAACTGGTATCGGTTACTTTATTCTGCTTTATTATCAGAATTTCATCACAGTCTCCTTTTTCCATCAGAAGTTTCTGCAACTCATTCCGATTACAGTATTTGAAGTCATAGTTTATTGAATTATCGGAAACCACTTTGAGTGAGTTGACTGTTTTAGGAAAATAATTGCTGAATAAAAGCCGGTATTGATGACTGTTATATTCGAGTCTGCATTTTACCAAGCCTGATGAGTAAAGTTCAGGAACCGTAATTATATCCTTTAATTCAAGAGGAATTTTTGCTTCCAGTTTTGATTTAAAAGTATAGTTCATTCGTTGCTGATGATATTTGAGATTTGACGGAATACCATCGAGGATCTTTATTGTTTCAAAAAAATGGTACATAAATCTTGGATAATAATTCCTGATACTCCTCTTCAGGATTGCTGAGGGAGGTTATTCCACCGCCACTTTTATAATATAATTTTCCACCTTTTTTTTCGATATATCTTATCGATACTGCTGTTTCGAGGGTGTGGCCATCAAAGTAGCCAAAAATACCGGTATAATGGTTTCTTTTATAATTTTCAATTTCCCTTATTAACTCCACGGTTTTTTTCTTGGGGGCTCCTGTTACAGAGCCTGCAGGCAATAATGCTGCAATGATCTCACCCAAATGATTCAAATAATCATTGGGCAGTTGCCCTGTTATTAGAGAACTAACTTGCAGTATATCACCTCTGTTTGTTGACAGTTTATCAATATATCTGAAGTTCTTAACCTGAACGTTTGATGCTACCACATTTAAATCATTCCGCAGAAGATCAACAATGGTATTATGTTCATACAACTCCTTTCGGTTGTTGATGATTTGAGATTCCGCGTCAGCGAATTCGGCCGATATAGTACCCTTCATAGGGCGTGTTTCAATTTCGTTTCCCCTGATTGTGATAAAAGATTCAGGTGAAAATATTACAAACCGATCCTTGTAATACAGTTTGTATTTGGCCTTGCTAAAATTGAATATTTCTTCCAACGTGTATTCTGTGTCAATTTTAGTAGGAAATGTGAGGTTCAATAGGTAAGTGTCACCCCTCTTGAGAGCTTGCTGTACTTTATTAAAGGCATTTAAGTATTTAGTATAATCAATGTGACGGACAATGAATTTCTTGCTTGTTATATTTTTTGCTTCTTCAACATTGATATGGTTGTCAGGGATGTTTGTTTTACCTAGAATGTTGAAAAAAATTCTCTTGTCAAAAGCTTCATTAGGTTT
>JAEYXG010000117.1 GCA_023428585.1 Bacteroidota bacterium | reverse complement strand
ATATCAGGCAGTTCATCTTTGAAGCAATTGCAACCTTCCGATTAAATAAGGCCAGAGGAATCATTGCTGAATTCAATCCTAAAAGTTTCGATGAATACCTCAGCTTCACACGTGTTGGGCAGGGATCCATTGGTGGGAAAGCGCGGGGTCTTGCATTTCTCGACTCCATGCTTAAACGTAACCGCATGATAGATAGATGGCCCGGTGTTTTACTGATTATTCCCAGAACAGTAGTATTGGGCACTGACATCTTTGATGAATTCCTTGAGCTCAACAATCTTTATCAGGTTGCAATCTCCGGCATACCTGACGAGGAACTACTGCAACGATTTGTGGAAGCCAAGCTACCTGAAAAGTTACTCAATGATCTAAAGACCTTTATAACGGTAGTTAAAAAACCAATAGCCGTCCGTTCTTCCAGTATGTTAGAGGATAGCTACTATCAGCCATTTGCAGGAATCTATGCCACATACATGGTTCCCAATTATCCCGATGACGCTACACAAACACTATGCAACTTGAGTATTGCCATAAAAAGTGTATATGCTTCAGCCTTTTACAGTGAGTCAAAGGCTTATATGAAGAGCACAACACACGTAATTGACGAGGAGAAGATGGCCATAGTTTTACAGGAAGTTGCAGGTACAGCCTTCAACGACAGGTTTTACCCTTCCATTTCGGGGGTTGCCCGTTCCATTAACTTTTACCCTGTGGAACCTGAACTATCAACTGATGGCACCGCCAATATCGCGTTAGGATTAGGTAAATATATCGTAGATGGAGGTTTATCATTACGCTTCTCTCCCAAATACCCGAAGAAAGTATTACAACTTTCAAATCCTCAGATGGCACTTAAGGAGACTCAAAATCACTTTTATGCACTTGACCTCAAACCCGGCAGTTTCATTGTCTCCATTGATGACGGCTGCAACCTGCTAAAACTCGATATTAAGGATGCTGAGAAGGACAAGTCACTGAAACATATAGTCAGCACTTTCGATTTTGAAAACCAGAGTATAAAAGATGGAATGCTTGCAGAAGGAAAGCGGATCATATCTTTCTCCAACATATTGAACCATAATGTAGTTCCCATGGCAGATATACTGCTAAATGTGCTTGAAACAGGGCAAAAAGAGATGGGCAAACCGGTTGAGATTGAGTTTGCAGTTGATTTAAATTCCACTGATAACGGCTTATATGTTTTCAATCTACTGCAAATCAGGCCTATTGTTGATCCTCGTGAAGAGCTTGAAGTTAGTTTAAGTGAAATAAAGCAACCAGATACCATTCTTTTTGCCAACAATGCCCTTGGAAATGGAATAATCAAAGGGTTAAGGGATGTTATATACATCAGACCTGAAAACTTCCATTCAAGTGATAATGGGAAAATAGCTCAATTGATCTCTGAACTCAACAATGAATTCCTACAAAGCAATAATAATTACATACTGATAGGACCTGGACGGTGGGGTTCAAGCGACCCATGGTTAGGCATACCTGTTAAATGGGCACAGATTTCAGCAGCCCGCGTGATCATTGAGTCAGGGTTAAAGGACTATAGAATTGACCCAAGCCAGGGAACACATTTTTTCCAAAACCTCACATCCTTTAGAGTTGGCTACTTCACTATTAATCCATTTATGAATGACGGGTACTATGACGTTGATTTCCTCAATGCCCAACCTGCTTTGTATGAAGACAAGTATATAAGGCATGTGAGGTTTGAAAGGCAATGCACAGTAATGATTGATGGAGTGAAGAACCAGGGAGTGATTTTAAAACCCAAATGACAATTTCAATCTTTGCAGTTTTCAATCACGTGAATCGGAACACACATCCCTAAGGCGCATAATTTCTTCTTGCTTCAAGGGGTCACCATCACCCACAATTAAATAAGAAAGCAATTCAAACATCTTGTCAATAAGAGCCGTAGGTGTTAGCGGAATAAAAAAGTTCTCACTCGAAGGGAACTTCAATCGTTTTAGCAACACAACCAATTCCTCCTTTGTAAACACACCTCCGTGATTCTCGGGGTTAATACAAAACTTTATTCTATATGCATCATCAGCCGATGCTTCCATCCATACCATAAAATAACGGTCGCCGGGCAACAGCAAACCTTGAACAGGCATGCCCAGACTTTGGGCAAGAAGAGTATAAAGAATACCGATAGAAATGGAATACCCTTTTTTTGTTTCCAGCACAGTGTTAAGGAACAGGTATTTTGCTTCACTTTCCCTTCTGTCAGGAATTGAGAACTTATGATGTTCAAACAAGATATGGTTCAGTACCTTGATCTTTTCAAGAGCGGTCAAATTTTCATTGATCTCAATCCACACGTCCTTTTTAATCTGAAATAATTCTTCCCTTATAATATCTACTTTTAAACTGGGGTAATGATACTTGGTAAAGAGAATATATCCCTCCATGAGATCATGGTCCTTGGCATGTGCCCATTTGGAAAGATCGAAAAGGAGTTGGTTAAATTGTATCTTATGAATGATATCTTCTATTCTTTGCTGAATAACAACATCAAAGGTATTCTCCCATGCATTTTCCAATAGTGGCACAGCTGGTGTTCCAATATGGAATATCTGTTCCTTTACCTTAGCAAAAGAGGTATCATCAGGTTCATCAATCAAGCTTATCAGAGCTTGTAATTCAGAATCATCACCCATAATTGGTTAGTTTATCCTGTTTCCTACTATCAGTTCAACAATTGAACGAAAAGTTTTATTGCAGTAAAAAAAAATTCTTAGGCAATTAATCAATCGTAATCCTTCAAAAGACTCAAACGGTCAAGAACATTAATAATCAGTTTCTCCATAAATACCTTATATTTAAGACTATGCGTTTTATCAACTCTATTAGCAACAATATTTGTCAAAGTCAAGGTATTATGGCCTAGCATTTTGCCTAATCCATAGAGTGCTGATGTCTCCATTTCAAAGTTGACTATCTTCTTAGTATGGTATTCAAACAGTTGTAGCAAGTTGTTAAGGTCAGGAAGATATGTGCGAAGCCGCAATTGTCGACCTTGAGGGCCATAAAAACCGGGTGCAGTAGCAGTTATTCCTTTAATAAAGCCTTCACCTAAGTGTTGAAGCAGGTAACTGCTCCCTTCAACGAAATAGGGTTTGGGCAGAATGGATGGCCATTTTGATTGACTGATAAAAGCTTCAGTCATTTCATGGTTCATCACCTTATCAAGGTTACGGTAATAATATAACATTCCATCAAGCCCAACTCCATGTGTTGAGACTATGGTGGAATCAGGTAAAATGCCGGGCTGTAAACCTCCCGACGTGCCAATCCTGACAATATTGAGGGAAGTACGTTCATTTTTGACCACTCTTTCTTTTAAGTCAATGTTAAACAACGCATCCAACTCATTCATCACTATATCGATGTTGTCTGTTCCCATTCCTGTTGAGAGCACCGATACATGCATATTCTTGTAGTAACCGGTATGGGTAATGATTTCACGATTTTGTCGTTTCACTTCAATCCGGTCGAAGTGTTCAGATACCATGCTAACCCTGCCGGGATCACCTACCAGTATTATGTTTCGTGCCAATTCACCGGGTTGTAGATTCAGGTGGTAAACACTGCCATCAGTATTCAGTATCAGTTCAGACTCTTCAAGATACGCCATTTCATATAGATATTTGTTATCAGGCCCATATTTGAGTAATTTTGCCCATTGAGTGCAAAGATAAATTAAACATCCATCATGAACAATATACTTGTTGCTTATGACTTTGACCGGCAATCAGAAGCTGCCCTAAAGCAGGCAGTGAATCTTGCCCGTATCACAGGATGCAAGATCACTTTGTTGTATGTGCATGATACAGCAGGGCTCCTGACCGGAATATTCTCCGACTTCAATGATGAAGCCAAGTTAGAGAAAGTCAATGATCAGCTTGATGTTGTGGCTGCCAGGGTAAGCCTGCATGATGGCATACCCGTTGAAGCATCATTGCAGAAAGGCAGGGTTTCCTCTACCATCAATAGGGTTGCCCGTGAAATCAGGGCAAGCTTCATCATCATGGGCACCAGGAGTTCCGACAATACAGACCCGGTTGGAAAGCGCATGATGGGTACCAATACTTCCAGGGTTATCAGGTCGGCAACTTGTCCGGTGATCACCATAAACGGTTCAGAATACTACAATGGCTGCCGTTCCATACTATTACCAATGGACCTTACCAAGGTTACCACACAGAAGGTTGGCTGGGCTATTGATATAGCAAAATTATACGGCGCCAATATCAGGGCAGTCTCCGCTCTCTGGTCAGTTAATGATTCTAAAATAGTCGGCAAATTGTCGAAGTTGATGAAAGAAGTAAGAGTAGAGATTGAAAAGGCCGGAGTACAATGTGATACAGAAATTATAAAAACACCGGAAGGAGAGAAAACCCACGTCCCTGCTATTCTCGAATATGCCAGAGCAAAAGGCGATATCGACCTGATTGTAATAATGACTCAACAGGAATTCTCAATCATTGAATTCTTCATCGGTTCAAATGCCCAGGAATTCATTCGCAGTTCTGAAATTCCCATAGTCTCCATTGTTCCCAATGAGAATGGATTTAAATCAATGTTATCATAAACTCCAGTCCTTCCACATCCTGAATAACTACAAATTGAATGACTAAAAATACCTTGAATGAAATCTGAAATTATTTCCATAGGCGATGAATTGCTCATAGGCCAGGTAGTCAATACCAATTCCGCATGGATGGCACAGGAATTAAATAAAATAGGCATTTCTGTAATCAGAATAACTTCCATTGCAGATGATCATGCTGAAATCATCAACGCCCTGAATGAAGCATCACAGCGTGCCGATATCATCCTCATAACAGGCGGACTAGGACCAACCAAGGATGACATTACCAAATTAGCCCTGTGTGATTACTTTAAATCGCCTCTGGTATTTGACCAATCTTCATTTGACAATATCCAGCGCATATTCACATTGCGTGGCTATACAATGACCGAGATCAACAAGAAACAGGCTGAAATCCCAGCATGTGCCGAATCCTTGCTAAATATACATGGAACAGCACCAGGAATGCTCTTCAGGCTTAATGGCAAAATATATCTCTCCCTCCCGGGTGTACCCTTTGAAATGAAGGCATTGATGTCAGACCACATCATCCCGATGCTTCAAAAAATAAGTGACAGGGTGATTATTCATAAAACGATATTAACACAGGGTGTTGGAGAATCCTTTCTAGCCGATAGAATAGAAAAATGGGAGCTTTCGTTGCCGTCATATGTCAAATTGGCATACTTGCCTCAGCCGGGGATTGTCAGATTGCGACTGTCGGCAACCGGCACATCAAAGGATAACCTCCAAAAGGAAATTGACAAATACATTGAACAACTTTATAAGCTCATACCTGAATACATTTTCGGTGAAGATGATGACAATCTGGAGACAATCGTTGGGCGAATATTGATAGAAAAAAAGCTTACCCTTTCAACAGCCGAAAGTTGTACCGGAGGATATATAGCACACTTGATAACCTCCATTCCGGGCAGTTCATTGTATTATAATGGCTCTGTGGTTTCATATTCCAACCAGTCAAAAGTGCAAACCCTTAATGTAAATCCCAATACTCTTGATCAGTTTGGCGCTGTAAGTGGTGAAACGGTAGTTGAAATGGCCGAAGGCGCAAAGAGGGCATTTTCAACCGATTGTTCTATTGCCGTTTCCGGCATAGCAGGCCCCGATGGAGGCACTCCCGACAAACCGGTTGGTACAGTTTGGATTGCTGTTTCAGTTCCCAATAAAGATATACTGGTCAAGAAATTCCTATTCGGTGAACACCGCGAAAGAAACATCCGTCGAAGTGCCCTTTCTGCACTTGATTTACTCAGAAAACAATTGACAAATGATTGAAAAGTCATTCTAAATCCTCACTTTACTTAAAACCTCGACTTCATCTAATACCAAAATGAAGTATCAAGTCTTTTTAACGAATCTGGTATTCAATCATTTAATTGTATCTGAAAAGTATCTAATTTAGCGTCTCTTAACATTGAAGTTGAGAACAAGCTTCATTGCACTCATTAATAATAACTTAATACAAGCAGGTTCCATGTCATCCGATCATAAATCCTCCCTGTCTGACACAACCGATAATAAAGTAAACGGCACTTTTTCATTTAATACTATTTGTAATCTTTGCTCCGTAGGCTGCGCATTGAATTTAACCTTTGAACAAGAAGAAATTGTTGGAATAAAAGGAGCACAGGGGCTTATAAATGATAATGGCAGAATTTGCGATCAACCTTTGTTTGGTTATAAGGCTGTTTCGAAAGAAAATCGGATTGTCTCACCTTTGCTTAGAAAAAACAATAAGCTGGAACCTATTGGCTGGGACGAGGCGTTTAGTATTTTACACGATAAGGTGGTTAATGGGGATCCTGGCGAAAAGGCTTTCTTTGCCGGAGCGCGCCTCACCAATGAAGAGCAGTACATGATTATGAAGTTGAGCAGGGCATGTGCATACTCAAATAATATAGGCAGTTTCCATTATCTGGGCCGTGGTGCCGGCTATACTAAACTCTCCCGCGCAAATATTCCATTTGCCGAGCTTACCGAAGCAGGAAAAATATACATCATTGGCTCAGAGATAGGGAATGACAACCCAATGGTCGATTACTTCATCTTCAATAACCAGCAAGAGCTCAATATACCGGTTGAATTTGTTACTGTAAATCCTCAAAGCAGCTTGATGGACAAAGCAGATACACACCTGATTATCAAATCATACTTCCACTTCATTAAAGCCGTTAATCATTACATTGTTAGTCATGAACTTGAGGATAAGGTGTATATCAATAATCTTGTTGAGAATTTCAACGAGTACAAAAAGACACTTTTATCACTAAATATCAACGACCTACATCTTGCAGCAGGTGTTAGCAGTGAGATAATTGAAAAGTTTGCCCTTGAATATCTTCATGAGCCTAAGGCTGTTCTTGTTTTTTCAGAGAATAACCTGTCAGGGCATACCTGTGGTGAAATATTCAACCTGGCCCTACTTACAGGAAAGCATGGAAGAACCGGTGCTGGCTTGATGTTGCTGAAAGAGAATAATAACTCACATGGCTTACATGATATTGGGGTAATGTGGAATCTTGGTCCGGGAGCAACTCCATGGGATGATCCATTCCAAAGAAGTACCATACAGTTCCATTGGCGATCAAATGACCTGCCTGTTGGCAAAGGATTTACGTTTCAGAAACTTAACGATTCAGGATATCAGTCTCTCTTTATTTTTGGTGAAGATCCCATTGGATGCGCAATAAACCAGAATCAGATGCGAATGATGCTTGCTAAAAGCAGCTTTATCATGGTACAGGATTACACATTAACTGAAACAGCCAAATTGGCAAATCTGGTCTTACCGGCATCTTTTCCATATGAAACAGGGGGAACATTTACCAACACCCAGCGCGTTATACAAAAAGTAGACAAAAGAACCAAAAGTCCTCTGGCCTATGGTTCATGGAAACAACTTGAAGAACTGCTTGCCCTCAGTGGCTACGACCGGTTTGAAACCATTGACGATGTTACATTTGAAATAGCAGCACTACTACCCAAGTTCTGTACAAGCAGTAAGTTGCTGTTCAAATTGAATGAAGTTGATAATTACAACCCGCTATTCAATGCAGGCGCCGATTACATTCGCTATACTGCTGAAAAATCAGGTTTAAAGTCCTGAAGAATGTGAACCGACTGATTAAGCATCTCATCTGAAAAATCAAGGTGTGTTACCAGCCTTATAGTCATTTTATCAAAATCGATGCCATATATGCCTACCTGTTCCAGTTGCCTGACAACCGGAATGGCTGTTAGAGGAGCCTTCACACTAAAAAGGACAATATTGGTTTTGCAATCGTGCACGGTATCCACCCATGACAGTTTAGAAAGGACATTTGCCAATCTCTGCGCCTTCAAATGATCATCTTTTAATCGTTCAATGTGATTGTCCAACGCATAAATGCCTGCTGCGGCAAGGTATCCGGCCTGACGCATGCCACCACCAAATACTTTTCTAACTCTTCGAGCCTTATCGATAAACCCTCTTGTTCCTACTAAAACTGAACCAACAGGTGCCCCTAATCCTTTAGAGAGACAAATGGATATACTGTCAAACATCTTACCGCATTCCTTGGGATCCTGCCCTGTCACTGCAAGTGCATTAAATATCCTAGCCCCATCCAAGTGGAATTTAAGGTTGTGATCCTGACAAATACGTGATATAGCTGCCAAACTGTCATTGTCATATACAGCACCTCCCCCCTTGTTCATTGTATTTTCAACCTCCACCATGGCTGTTGGCGGTCTGTGAACATCATCAGGATTGATATGATCCAGAACATCCTGAGGCGAAATTCTGCCATGATCACCTTCCAGCAAACAAACGGAAGCACCTGAATTCATCATGACACCTCCCCCTTCATAATAATATACGTGCGACAACTTATGCATTATTATCTCTTCGCCGGGTTGGGTATGCACTTTTACCGCAATCTGGTTGGTCATAGTACCTGAGGGACAGTATAAACCACTATCCTTGCCGAAAATACCGGCCACTTTTTCTTCAAGTGCCTTTACTGTAGGATCTTCACCCAAAACATCGTCACCTACCTTAGCTTTGAACATCGCTTCCAGCATTCCCGGAGTCGGCCTAGTTACCGTATCACTTCTTAAATCTATAAACATCTGCTGATTTTTGAGCAAAATTAAGAGAAATCGGGGATTATTACCCCAAACTGATTAGTTGAAATTAGTGTTTTTATGAAATCACACTCCTTCATTCTCCAACATATTCCAACAAACGCTTCTTGAACTTCCAACAGGTCATTTGTCGCGTGTTCATTTCTCTTGACAATTCATAAGTAGAAACCTCAGGAGTACAACATATCCTGTACGCCATCTCAAAGGCTTCTACAATATTTATACGGCAATGATGAAACAATGTGTGGGCTGTGGCTGATTCATCCGTTTTGCATTTGGTGCACCTCCTTGAAAATGGCGTTTTCCCATCACAGAAATGAGTATGCCCGCATTTCCTACACACATAACCATCCTTCCATTTACCATATGCAATTGCTCTGAGACAATCATCATCAGTTTTGTATCTATCCCTGAAGGCTTCAATTGTCGGAAGATCCTTGAATGAATGTTTAAGTAAATCCATTTAACTTTTTTGGGAACGTTTTATAAACTAATTTTGCTCTTAATTGTTAACTGCCTGATTTAAAAGTATCATGCCAATTTTATTCAACAAAAATAAAAAAAAATAGTGATATTTATGCGCTTTAAACAAAATTTGCATTATTTTTGCAGTATGAAAACAAGAAACAAATTCAAATACCCAACAATGAAACAAATAATTCTGTCTTTTCTGCTAATAGCAGGAGTTACAATCACAGCCTGCACACAAACCGGTGAGAAATCAAACGTTAAGGCTGCAACTGCCACCAATGCCACTTTGGCTTCATCTGATGAATCAGGAAAAGTAATCCAAATGGATAAGGCCATGTTCCTGGAAAAAGTTTTCAACTATGAAGCCAGTCCCGACAAATGGGTTTACCGTGGTGACAAACCATGTATCATTGATTATTATGCCGACTGGTGTGGACCATGTAAAAGGGTAGCCCCAATAATGGCTGAACTTGCAACACAGTACAAGGATGATATTGTTATATACAAAGTCAATACTGACAAGGAAAAAGAACTTGCCGGCGTGTTTAATATTAGGAGCATTCCTTCCATTCTTTATTGCCCGGTTGAAGGACAGCCAACCATGACAATGGGAGCCCATCCAAAGGCTGAATTCGAGAAGATGGTAAAGGATATATTACTTGCAAAACCCGTATCAGCAAATTAAGGTACAAATTAATTAAAGGCGCTTATTCTAAACAGCGCTCCAAAAGATATTATAAGATAGTTAACCAAAGTACTAACATTGAAAACAAAATAATGGAACATTTGACTGCACAGACCTTTAAAGAAAAGGTCTTCAATTATGAGCAAAATCAGGAATGGAAATTTGAAGGCAAGTTGCCTTGTATCATTGACTTTTATGCCGATTGGTGTGGCCCCTGCAAAATGGTTGCTCCAATTCTTGAAGAACTCTCCAATGAATACAAGGGGAAAGTAGACATTTATAAAGTGGATACCGAAGTTGAACAGGAACTTTCACAGGTATTTGGCATCAGAAGTATACCAAGTATGCTTTTCTGCCCCGTGGAAGGCCAACCACGCATGGCTGCAGGCGCATTGCCAAAATCTGCCTTGATTCAGGCTATTGACGATGTACTGCTCCAACCGCAAGAAAGTAAATAACCTTAATAAAACACTTTCAAAGGCCGATGTTATCTCATCGGCCTTTTTTATTGCAATTCAACTTCTGTAAAATTTGTTTATGTAATTTTACCATCCAAACATGTCACCATTGTGGAATCAGTGAATACAATCCTACCTCTCTCCTATTTGCCCTCAATTGATCATTATTGCTATATAGCTCAGAATGAACACTTACTTTTTGAGATCCATGAAACATATCCAAAACAAACCTGCAGGAACAGAACTACCATTTATTCTGCTAATGGCACATTGCGCCTTACAGTGCCTGTAGTTAAAGTTCATGGCAACAATACACGTACACATGAGGTTTTGCTGGATAATAAGTCTCCATGGAACAAGGTTCATTTAAGGGCTATTTCCTCAGCATATAATAACTCACCTTTTTTTCTCTATTATAAAGATGCATTTGCTGATATATACCAACACCATGAAAGTCGCTTAATTGATTTTAATATTCAATTGATCAAACTAATCAATAATTTTCTCAAGATCAATCCCCACATAAGCATGACGACCGATTATGTTAGAGATTATGATTCAATAACCGATAAGAGGATCTGCCCAAAAGACCCTAGCTGCTTTGACCACTATCTGAACAAATACAACCAGGTATTTTCCGATCGTTTACCCTTTATACCCAATCTCAGCATACTCGACCTACTATTCAACGAAGGCCCTTATGCAGGCAACTATCTGAAGAGCGCCAAATTGAAAGAACAAATGGTTGATTATCAATAAATAAACTAAAGCACCGGGTATTCAATACGTACATGATAGATGCTCATAAGCCTCTTCTTAAGAATTTTCTTCACTTTAGTGATATCCTGGAATGTAAGGTCAGAATTACTGAATTGATTGTCATTCACCTGACTCTCAATGATTCTATCTACCAGCTGGGATATCGAATCAACCGTTGGACGGTTCATACTCCTTGAAGCAGCCTCCACTGAATCGGCCATCATCAGGACCGATGTCTCCTTTGAAAAAGGAACCGGACCAGGGTATTTGAAAGGCTTATCACTAAATTCCTCTTCAGGGAATTCAATCTTTTTAAGATTATAGAAATATTCAGCCCTGCGTGTACCATGATGTGTACGAATAAAATCCACAAGTACTTCCGGCAGATTATATTTCCTGGCCAACTCTATCCCCTTATAAACATGACCAATTATAATACGGCCACTTTCTTCATAGCCCAACTCATCATGAGGATTCATTGATGATGTTTGGTTTTCAATAAAGTACATCGGCATATCCATCTTGCCTATATCGTGATACAACGCACCTGCCCTTACAAGCAATGTATTGCCTCCTATTGCATAAACAGCTTCTTCAGCTATATTAGCCACCTGCAATGAGTGCTGAAAGGTGCCCGGTGCATATTGCGATAGTTTTCGCAAAAGTGGGCTATTGGTATCTGACAACTCCAATAACGTAACATCGGTTACCAACCCGAATGATTTCTCGAATATATAGATTAATGGATATGAGAATAAAGTGAACATAGCATTACCTGCAAAAAGGATGAAGGGCTTGGCAGAAAGATTCTCAAAGCTGCCATCCTGTATCATCAACATTCCTATATAGATAGCTGAGTAGGTAACAAAAATGACTGCTGCCGTGAAGAAAAACTGTGAGCGCCGTCGCAGTTCTGCCACACTAATAATTGCCATGATCCCCGCAATGAGTTGCATGAAAATGAATTCAAAGGCATTGGGAACCATGAAACCGGTAAGAATGAGAGTAACGACATGCACAAAATATGCCAATCGGGTATCGAAAAACACCCTGATAATGATTGGAACAAGACAGAATGGCAATAAATTCAATAGCTCGCTATTCATTCGAATGGTAATACTGGCAACCGATACCATCATTAAAATCAGCAGCAGCATCAACACAAGTTTTTTATTCTCGGCAAATAAGTCTTTCCTGAATGAGATCATGAACATGATAAAGGCAATCATTGTAAGCGAAATCAACAATCCCTGTCCAACCAAGATATTCCAGTATTTGAATGTAGTGCCCAATCTGCTTTCATAATCGGCACGAAGGGATTCAAGAATCTGGAATTTCTCTGAATTGATCAATTCTCCCCTTGAAATGATTCTTTCACCCCTTTGCACCATTCCCCTGCTATTTGGTATCTCTGAAAGAATTATCTCACGTGCCCTCATGGTTTTTTGCTCATCAAAAAGCACATTCTGCTTCAATGAATTCAAAAGCACACTATAAATCAGCTCTTTGTCAGCTATGAGTGATTTATCAACCTCACTGCGAATATACCTGCCTGCAGTTTGAATTGTATATATTTCTGACAATGGTTTTTGAATTGCCGTATTGCCCTCAATTACCCAAACTTTATAATCACCTGGCTTTTCAGTTATTTCATTTGTAATGCGAATAATTCCGTGTGAAAAAAGGGTATCAAGCACATTTATTATAATGGTAATGGATTCTTCCTTCTCTTCATCAGAAGCGTTTATTCCATTCAAACCATTCCACTTGCTGTTAAACTCGTTGATTGCATTATTCACTTGGGCATCAGCTATTGCAGAATTCTGTGTGAAGTGCGGACGTAACTGCTGCAAGGCATTGGCCTGTTCCTTTCGCAGTTCCTCAATCGGCTTTAGTATGGCAAAATCAACAGGTGCAATAAGATCTTCGTGTTGCCATGGTTTTCCACGTTGATATTCATATTTAAACTTTCCTTCACGGGGGAAAACCAATATGAGCAACCAAATAACCAGAACAAACAATGATACCTTCTCTAAAAGGTTGTAGTTATTCCTTAGCCAGATAAAGGTTTTCTTCATAACAATAGTAGTCTAACAGATATAAACACCCGAGGATACAAATATATTAAAATTCAAAATGTTATTAACATAGGCACCATAACCGGCATATTTTACCTATTATTCAATATATTTGTTGCATTCGATAATCTAAACAATGGCATCTGCGGTTTGCTTTCTTTCAATGATTCCGGTACGGTCAGAGCCTTCCGGGAAATCAGCTATGGTAAACCAATTGCTTTTCGGTGATCGCGTTACTCTGCTTGATACTGTAGACGACTGGTACAAGATTGCTTCCCTTCATGACAATTATGTTGGCTGGTGCGAATCAAACCAGCTGATTGCCTTAACTGATGAAACAGGTGATGAATTACCCCACAAGCTTATAAATGATATTACTGCCACCTTTGAAAACAACAACAAAAATATAACGCTGGCATATGGCAGCATTGTCACGGTAAAGGGTAACGATTATATTATCAATAAGCTACCGTATCGCCTGGCACATGGTCATTTATCAGAACCATTGCCCTTCAATGGCGCTAACATACTCAGTGAAGCACAGAAATTCATCGGCGCACCCTACTTATGGGGAGGCCGTTCCCCTTTTGGCATTGACTGTTCAGGGTTGATTCAGATCACCTTCAAGATGGTTGGCATGAATATGCCAAGAGACGCATGGCAACAGGCTGAATACAGCGGTGACTTTATCGACCTGATAGATGAAGCCCAGGCCGGCGATGTCGCCTTCTTCGATAATGATGAAGGAGTTATCAAACATACCGGAATAATCACTGCACAAGGGACAATCATACATGCAAGCGGGCAAGTAAGAGTTGACCCTATTGATCACCAGGGCATTTTCAACAAGGAATTAGGCAAGTACACACATAAACTAAGGTTGATTAAAAGGTTTAATAGTTCAAAAAGTTAACAATAAATTAACTATTGTTTTAGGTATAAATAAATGACATTCGTAAATTTGCAGCGCTTTTATGGTATTCCATCAATGGAATTATACATATAAACCTTGGTCAACAACATTGATTAGCTTAAAGAGAAATAGAAAAATCGAATAATTCACATTAACAACCAATTAACCACAAATCAAATGAGAAAAGAAGACCATTTCATTAGCAAAGCAATGAAGCATTTAATGCTAGTTGTTTCGTTTCTGATGATCAGCTCAGTAGCCATTTCACAGGTTACAACGGCAGGAATGAACGGCCGCATAACTGCAAGCAACGGCGGAAGCCTCCCCGGTGCTACAGTCATTGCGCTCCACACTCCTTCAGGAACACAATATGGAACGACCACTGATGTAGAAGGTTTCTACCGTATCCCCAATATGAGGATAGGTGGTCCTTACACCATCACAGTTAGTTACATTGGCTACAAAACAGTTACTTTAACCGATGTGATCCTCAATCTGGGTCAAACTTTCGGTTATAGTGCAATTCTTACTGAAGAAACAGCCACAATTTCTGGCGTTGAAGTAGTCAGCTCAAGAAGCGACCTGTTTGATGGCAACCGTACCGGTGCCTCAACAAACTTTAACAACCAGACTATTTCAGTAATGCCAACCATTAGCCGTAGTATCAACGACTATACCCGCTTGACACCACAAGCCAGTGGGACAAACAGCTTTGCCGGAAGAGATGGTCGTTATAACAATATAACCATTGACGGTGCTAACTTCAACAACAACTTCGGTTTAAGTTCAAAGAACTTACCGGGTGGTGATGCGCAGCCCATCAGTTTGGATGCTATTGAAGAAATCAGCGTTAACGTTGCTCCTTATGATATCCGCCAGTCAAACTTTACCGGCGCCAATGTCAATGCAGTTACCCGCAGCGGTGATAACAAATTCAGAGGTTCAGCCTATATGCTCTTCCAAAATGAAAACTTAATTGGCAAGTATATTGGTGAAGACCGCCATGATACTCTTGATATTGCTGAAAACAACACCAATACCTATGGTGCCCGTTTCGGTGGTCCGATTATTAAGGATAAACTCTTCTTCTTTGCCAATGCAGAATATGAAAAATCATCTTACCCGGGAATTCCCTGGCGTCCAAGCGATCCTGAAAATGGCATTGAGGCTGATCCAGATAAATACATCTCACGTACTACTGTTCAGGACATGGCAACCATGCGTGATTTCCTGCAAAACACTTATGGATATGATGCAGGCAATTATACTGATTTCGGCAATTTTGAGAAAAAGAATTATAAACTCTTAGGCCGCTTAGACTGGAATATCAATAAGAGCAATAAATTCACCATCCGTTATAATTATGTTGAATCAACCAACGATCAGGAAACCAATGCTACCAGTGCTCCCGGTACTCGTTCAGCATTCGGTCGTATAGGTGAGAAATCAATGACCTTTGAAAATGGCAATTATGGCTTCCTTAATACAGTAAGCTCCATAGCCGGTGAATTAAATACCATTTTTGGCAATAAAGCCGCCAATAAATTCCTTGTTACCTATACTAATATCCGTGACACCAGAAATAGTAACAGTGACATTTTCCCGTATGTTGACATCTATAAAGATGGTGATCCTTACATGAGTTTTGGATACGAACTCTTTACCTTTGAAAATGACGTTAAGAACAATGTACTCACTTTAACCAACAACTTTAACTATTTCCTTGGTCAGCATACTATAACATTGGGTGCATCGTATGACTATCTTTATTTCGGTAACAGTTACAAACGCTATGGAACCAGCTATTACCGCTACGCATCAATGGACGACTTCATGACCGGTGCATTACCTACAACCTACGGTTACACTTATCCGTATGAAGGTGCAGGTGACGGTTATGCTGAACTGAATTTCGGATTCGGTAGTATCTATGCTCAGGATGAATACCAGGTTACCAATGATTTCAAATTAACCGGTGGTATCAGACTTGAAATGCCTTTCTACCTTGATGACCTAATTCAGAATTCTGCAGTTTCTGATAGCCTCGTATTCAATGACCTGGATGGCAATCCTGAATCATTGAATGTTGGTTCATGGCCTGATCCTCAATTACTGGTATCACCACGTCTAGGCTTCAACTGGGATGTTAAAGGTGACCGCACTTTACAGTTACGTGGAGGAACAGGTATCTTTACCGGTCGACTACCATTTGTATGGTTCACCAACCAACCTACAAACAGTGGTGTATTGCAGAATACAGTAGAAGTAACTAAAGCTGCTGATATTGAAGCTTATGAGCTCTATTTCGATCCGAATCCAACTGCTCACTTAGACAACTTCAGCAAGACTCCGGGCGATAAAGCCCCTGGTACCATAGCAAAAGTAGCCGATGATTTCAAAATGCCACAGGTATGGAGAACCAACATCGCTACCGATATCAAGCTTCCTTTCCATAACATGATCTTCACTTTTGAAGCCTTATATACCAAGGATATTAATGCTCTCATACAGCGCAATGCTAACCAGACTATCAGTGACACTACCTTCCAGGGAGTGGATAACCGTCCTATGTTCCTGAGTGCTACACGCCGTGTTAATGGCAGCATCAGCTCAGCAATGGTATTGGACAATGCAGAAGGTGGAAGTGCAACCATGCTGACTTTCCAAATTTCAAAGCCATTTGCCCAAGGCTTCTTCGGAACTTTGGCATATACCTATGCTATGGGTAAAGACCTGAGTTCAAACCCAGGATCAGCAGCTTTCTCTGCATGGCAGAGCAACCCAACCGTTCGTCACCAGAACGACCCGGGCTTAAGTTTCTCACAGTTTGCCGTTCCTCACCGTATTGTTGGTGCTCTTTCATATCATAAAGAATATATCAATCATCTTGGTACTACCGTTTCGTTATATTATGAAGGTGCTAACCAGGGCAGGATTTCTTATATCTATTCAAACGACATGAATGGCGATGGCAACTCAGCTGACCTTATGTACATCCCAGCTAACGATGATGAAATCAACTTTGTTGATATCACAGGTAAAGATGGCGATGGTAATACTATTGTTCTCAATACTGCTGACGAACAGCGTGATGCCTTCTGGGCATTTGTTGAACAGGATAAGTATCTGTCAGATAATAAAGGTGGATACGCTGAAAGATACGCTGCTCTTCTTCCATGGAGAAACCGTTTTGACCTGAGAATACTTCAGGATATCTTCACTGATTTCGGCAGAGATAACAGGCACACCTTGCAAATAAGCCTTGATGTCCTCAATATTGGAAACTTACTGAACAGCAACTGGGGTCTACAACAGAAGCAAATTTTAGGAAGTTATGATATGACACTACTGAAATATGTAAAAACCAATGATGAAGGAGAACCTACCTACACTTTGAACAAGGCAGGTAAAAACTTCCCAACCAATTCATTTAATAATGTTCTTAATTCATACAGCACCTGGGGTGCTCAAATTGGATTACGTTATTCATTCTAGTATTAATTCATAGTACTGATCAAAAAAGGCCTCTTACCTGAGGCCTTTTTTGATTCAATACTGAAATAACCAGTCCGTTGAAAACAGAAACCTCATTTGCATTGATTACCGGCGCTTCAGGAGGCATAGGTTATGAACTAACAACCCTCATGGCATCCAAAGGCCATAACCTTATCATAGTAGCACGTTCAGAAATGAAGCTATCAAGTATTGCTTCCGATCTCCAAAAGCGATTCAAAATAGAGGTAGTGCCTTTTACAGCAGATCTTGCCCATGAAGCTGAGAGACTCAAACTTATTGAATTCATACGCAGTAACAATTACAAAATCAACATTCTGGTAAACAATGCAGGATTCGGTGATGCCGGTTATTTCGCCGAAGCCGATTGGGAAAAGAATGAGCGAATGATACAGCTCAATATCACCGCGCTCACTCATCTTACCCGTGAATTCCTGCCCGATCTCATAAAGGCAGGCAAAGGTCGCATTCTGAATGTAGCTTCCCTCGCCGGATTCCTTCCCGGGCCATTGATGTCAGTATATTATGCCACCAAATCATTCGTGGTCTCCTTTTCTGATGCCCTTTACAATGAACTGAGAGGGACAGGTGTAACAGTTACCACCCTAAGTCCCGGACCCGTTGAAACCAACTTCTTCACTGAAGCCGGTGCCCCCGAAGCGATGATCAACAAACTGTTAAGGCCGGCATCTGCAAAGAGTGTAGCCAAATTCGGCTATAAACGGATGATGCATGGAAGAAAAAGAGCCATTCAGGGAATAAAAAACAACCTGATGATATTCGCGCTCCGATTTATCCCCACGGAATTCACCAATCCTATCTTAAAGAGATTGCACCGATAAAGAAGGATACACTCCCAAAAACAGAATTATAACGTTGCCAATACAGCCAATTTCCCATTGGCTACAGCCATTTAATTTCAAGATGTCAAAGAACTATACGCTTTCAGGATTTGCTTCAAATTTGTTCAAAATCGTTTCCACGATCCTAACATTGAACCAATAACCAATAACTCTTTACTTCATTACAGCAGCTCCTAACTCATAATACACTAATCAATTTTCGGACAATTGTGCCAAAAAACGTAAAATGATACCGTTTGATACCCTGTGTCATGTTTTTTGGCAGTAAAAACAACTGACACGAAAACTGCCATAAGGTATCAAACGGTATCAAATGGTATCAAATAGTATCAAAACAGCCATAATGACAGTAGTTAGCACCTGTGATAATCCATAACCGGACCAAAATATGAAATGTCCTCTAAAGTCCGCTTATTGCCATATTGTCTGCCCAAATACCTGACACAAGAACTGACATCAGCCGGACTTGAGCGGACAGGCAAAGGACTTAAGACGACAAATGGATGTTATTATGTCAGGAAGGAATCACTTTTCTGTCGTTAATTTTGGGATGAAGTGAATCAGATGAGATTACCATGGCAATGAATATTTTGATTCGTTGCATTTATTATATATATTTGCTATATGTTTTACGTAACAGAAACTCAAGATTGCTCAGCGGTGGCTGGTTTTATTAAGTCATTAACACATGTCCTATAACTGCACTTGAAGTATTCTGGAAATTCAACCAAGATTCGGAAACCATGATTAAAAAAAGAATTCTTTTAATACCAACAGCTTTGATACTAATAGTTCTTGGTTGTTCAAAAAGTAATGATTCTAATACAAATAACAATACTTATTCGGTGGAACTGTCCAAAACAGTGTATAGCGGATGTTTCATTCATCCCGGTTTGGGCTCAAATAAAAACACTGTAAATTACACTGGCGATTCCCTATATTATACGATAGAGAATGATACTTTGTTATTACATGTGCTTATGCGTTACAATTGCTGCGGATCATTATCAGACTCAGTTGTAGTTGACGAAGAAAATGTAAACATTTATATCAGCGACACATGCACGAGTGAATGTGTATGCTACTGTGAGTGTGATTTCGGGTTTGAATATTCCTTCACCAATTATTTGGGCAACAATATCCACTTTTATGTTTACCTGAAAGGTCTTGAAGAAGATGATTATTCCTTGTGGGATGATTTGGAATATATTGAATGAGAATAAGGGAGCATTGTCTAGACTACTATTGGTTAAGGTTCCCTTTTATACTGCTTCGCCTTTGCTCCATATTTGCAACACAACCTCAACGGGTCTGCTTCGGGTAAACTGCGAAGGAAACCCTAAGCAAACGTGTTGTATAGGCGAAGCAGATAAAAAGGAATCCCTAATGGAACCCATTGAAATCATCCGAGAGTGACAAGGCATAAAGGGATAAAATTCATCCCTATCTCCTACTACGCTGCAACTGTTACTTGCGTTTACATCCTCTGCTTCCGCCAAAAAATCCCCAGCCTCCGCTACCAAGTACAAAACCGAATGCATACCATGCACCGTTGTTGTTTGGGGCATATACTGTGATATCATCTCTGAAGAGCATGAGTACAAGATCAACGGGTGCTATGATTCCATGCCACAGACCATACCAGAATCCATAGGTTTGACCACTCAAGCATTCCGTAACAACCTCTTTATTGGCACATCCTGTAGCATAGATTGCTAAAACCAACACCAGGAGGATGAAGGCATACCGACTCTTCAATACTGAATTTTTCATAAGATTGGTTTGGTTAAAATCATAGTAAATTTAAAAATAAATTTAGGGCAAATGCCCAGATAATGAAAAGGATGATTATTCATGAAGAGCATTTAGCTATCCAGACTCTATTTTGCCGCTATAAATATATTTCCTTTTTAAAGTGTTTATTCATAAATTAGCAGTTGAATTACAACAGGTTCCGATGAACATCAGGAGTTTAATATTTTCATTTCTAGCAGCCGGTCTAGTGCTGGCTTCCTGTCGTGAAAGTAATAACCCTGCACCTACTCTCTCTTCTAAAAATGAGAATGATCAGGAAAAGTATACTTC
>JAEYXG010000112.1 GCA_023428585.1 Bacteroidota bacterium | reverse complement strand
TTTGAGAAGATCACCCTGAAGAATAACCTGATGACGGCTACTTTCATTACCAATAAAGAATCGCCCTTCTACCAAAGTCCGATTTTTGCTATCGTGCTGCAGTTTATACAGGTCTATCAGAAATCAGTAAGGATGAAAGAGGTTAATGATAAGCTCAGTCTTACTTTCCGTGAAGTGGACACTGTCTCTAAAGCTATTGAAGCTCTGGTTCCTCTGGAAGAAATGGTGGAAGCTATTAATTAAACCAAAGCTATCCTGATACGACCATCAATTTTTCATGTCACAACTGTGGTGGAGACTGGAGTCATGCATGGGTGGTTAATTATACTCGTCCCAGCTTTTAATCGGCAAGTCGTCAAGACTGAATTTGCATATAGCAATGATGAATGCCTTGGCCAGTCTTGAATTCGTTATCAGAGGAATATTCAGATCCACCGCATTGCGCCTGATTTCGTAATCATTGTATAGCTCGTCAGGCGACAGGTTTTTGGGGATATTGATTACCAGATCAATCTTCTTTTCCTTTAGGTAATCCAGGGTATTGGGCTTCTTCTCTTCATCAGGCCAGTAAAGCACGGTTGCCTCGATGCCATTTTTCGAGAAAAATTCCTGTGTGCCCTTGGTTGCATAGATTACATATCCTTTCTGCACAAGCATTCTTGCCGGTTCAAGCAGGGTGGCTTTGTCTTCAGGTGGGCCTGATGATATCAGTACGCTCTTCTTTGGGTAAGTATAGCCGACAGACAGCATTGATTTGAGCAGGGTTTCATAATAATCTTCACCTATACAACCTACTTCACCGGTTGATGCCATATCAACGCCAATGATGGGATCAGCCTTGTGGAGGCGGGTAAAGGAGAACTGAGGCGCTTTGATGCCAATATAGTCGAGGTCAAACAATGATTTTGAGAGTCGGGGAACATCTTTGCCCAGCATCACCTCTGTGGCTATATTGATGAAGTTTGTTTTCAGTACTTTTGATACAAAGGGGAAACTCCTGGAAGCCCTCAGGTTACATTCAATAACCATCACATCATTATCCTTTGCCATGAACTGCATATTGAATGGTCCGGCGATGTCAAGATTCTTTGCTATCTTCTTGGCGATCTTCTTTATACGGCGGGCTGTTTCAAAGTATATTTTCTGTGGAGGGAAAACAATGGTAGCATCACCGGAGTGAACACCGGCAAATTCAATATGCTCGGATATAGCGTAAGCTATGACTTCCCCCTTATTGGCCACTGCGTCAATTTCAATTTCCTTGGCATTCTGTATGAATTCAGATACTACTACCGGGTATTGTTTGGAGACATTTCTTGCCAGTGTAAGGAAATGCTCCAGTTCATTTTCATTGGATACCACATTCATTGCAGCACCTGAAAGGACATAACTTGGTCTGACCAGCACCGGGAAATCCACTACTTTAACGAAATCAAAAATTTCCTTTGTGCTGGTGAGCTCCATCCAACGGGGCTGATCAACATCCAGCTCATCAAGCAGTGATGAGAATTTGTGTCTGTCTTCAGCCTTGTCGATGGAAATAGGGGAGGTCCCAAGAATAGGTACATTCTGTGAGTGCAGGCGCATGGCCAGATTATTGGGTATCTGCCCACCCATGGATACAATTACTCCTTTGGGGTTTTCCAGATCCAGGATATCAAGCACCCTTTCATAGGTGAGTTCTTCAAAGTATAACCTGTCGCAGATATCATAGTCGGTAGATACTGTTTCAGGGTTATAATTGATCATCACTGAACGGAATCCTTCCTTCATGATGGTATTAACTGCATTTACACTGCACCAGTCGAATTCAACGCTGCTTCCAATTCTGTAAGCGCCTGATCCAAGAACCACTACTGACTTGTGGTCATCCTCATAATCAACATCATTGCTGTTACCGTTGTAGGTTACATAAAGGTAGTTGGTTTTGGCAGGGTACTCTGCAGCCAATGTGTCAATCTGTTTTACACATGGAATGATATTGCGGGCTTTTCTGAATGCCCTTACAATATCAATGTCATGATTGATATCTTCAGATTCACTCCGAAGCACAAACCTGGCAATCTGGAAATCAGAGAAGCCTGCTTTTTTGGCTTCAATCAATAATTCCTCAGGCAAGGTTTCCATCGAATCATAGCTGTTGAGGTCGTTCTTGATTTCAAGGATTATCCTTAGTTTTACCAGGAACCACTTATCGATCCTGGTAAGTTCATGTATGCGATCAACGGAATAGCCTTTGGCGAGGGCCTGTGCTATGGCAAATATTCTCAGATCAGTGGGATTGGAGAGGGCAGTGTCAAGATCATCGAAATGAACATTCTTGTTTCCGACAAACCCATGCATACCCTGCCCAATCATGCGTAAACCCTTCTGGATCACCTCTTCAAAGGTACGCCCAATAGCCATTACTTCACCCACGCTCTTCATGCTACTGCCTATCTCTTTGGAAACACCATGGAACTTATTCAGATCCCAACGCGGAATTTTGCAAACAATGTAATCAAGTGCCGGCTCATAACATGCAGTAGTGGTCTTGGTAACAGTGTTGGTGAGTTCATGCAGTCCATAGCCGATACCCAGTTTGGCGGCAACGAAGGCCAGGGGATAGCCGGTAGCTTTGGAGGCAAGGGCACTTGATCGTGATAAACGTGCATTTACTTCAATAACCCTGTAATCTTCAGAATTGGGGTCAAGGGCATACTGAACATTGCATTCACCGATGATGCCAATATGCCTGATGATCTTGATTGCGATGGCCCTTAGCTTATGATATTCCCTATTGGACAATGTTTGCGAGGGGGCAACCACTATACTTTCACCGGTATGGATTCCCAGAGGATCAAAGTTCTCCATATTACATACCGTAATACAATTATCATACTGATCACGTACAACTTCATACTCAACCTCTTTCCATCCTTTCAGCGACTCCTCGACAAGAATCTGTGATGAGTAGGTGAAAGCCTTGGATGCCAAGCTTAACAGTTCTTCTTCATTATTACAAAAGCCACTGCCCAGACCGCCAAGCGCATAGGCAGCCCTTATTATAATAGGATAATTCAGGGTGTTGGCTGCATTTATTGCATTGTCGATATTTGTAACAGCAATACTTCTGGGTGATTTGACTTCAATCTGATCAAGCTTTTCAATGAAGGCTTCCCTGTCTTCGGTATCGATAATCGATTGTACAGGGGTTCCGAGTACCCTGATATTATATTTCTCAAATACTTTGTCTCTGTATAGCTGTACCCCGCAATTAAGGGCAGTTTGTCCGCCGAAAGAGAGATACAATCCATCAGCCTTCTCTTTGGCAATGACCTTTTCAACAAAGTAGGGCGTAACGGGCAGGAAGTAGACTTTATCGGCAATGTTTTCAGACGTTTGGATGGTAGCGATATTTGGATTGATAAGTACTGTTTCAATACCTTCTTCTCGAAGGGCTTTCAGGGCCTGTGATCCCGAATAGTCAAACTCACCGGCTTCTCCAATTTTCAATGCTCCTGAACCGAGTACAATAACCTTCTTAATGTTCTTGTCTATCATTACTTACCTTTTGCGCTGTTTTCAATTAATTCCATAAAATCGTCAAATAAGTACTCGGTATCGGTTGGTCCACTGGAAGCTTCCGGATGAAACCGCGCAGCGAAGAATGGCTTAGTCCGGTGTTTTATTCCTTCACAGGTATTATCATTTACATTTACAAACAAGGTCTGCCAATCATCTGCCAAGGTATCTGTATTTATTGCAAAGCCATGGTTTTGGGAGGTAATATAGCATCT
>JAEYXG010000072.1 GCA_023428585.1 Bacteroidota bacterium | reverse complement strand
GAATACAATGATTAAACCAATAATGGTTTGAACCGTTATAGTACATGCTAAATTACTCCAATTAATGTTACGTTTTAATGATCTGCCACTACTTTTGGGTAAGGCAACCATGGAGGCAAGTGAAAGTATTAAAAACGACACTTGCATTCCAACCACACAAGTAAAACACACAATTTCTGATGTTTTGAAACATATTGATGATGAATGCAATGGCAATGGCTGGTATTTTCCCTTCAAAATAATTACAACCATTAATTGATGTATTTTTGCACTCGAAAAAAATTAACAAATACCAGATATACTAAATGGAATTAAAGGTTGGTGACAAGGTAAGATTCTTGAATGAAAAAGGTGGCGGAATAATTACAGGTCTAATAAGCACGTCAATGGTAAAGGTTGCCATAGAGGAAGGATTTGAAGTCCCGGTATTAGTCAATGATCTGATAAAAATAGAGCCAAATGGGGCGGCTGACAGATTCTTTGACCGACCGGTCAAGGTGGATATAAAGGTTTCTGAGTCGGTAACGGCCAGGAAAGAAGAAGTGGAGAAAGAGAAGACTACGCAGGAAGAAAACATTGGTGATCCTGTCTCTTCTATCTATCGTCAGTCAGGAGCGGGATTAGCTGAAGGAATTTATCTCATTTGGGAGCCCCATGATCAGAAATGGCTGATAACTGGGAATATAGATATTATCCTTGTAAATAACACTGCATTTGACGCCATATTTTCATTTCTACTGGAAGAGGATAAGAACAGCTTTGCCGGTGTAAGCTATGATGTTATACCAGCTTATTCAAAGATACACATTGAAACCATAACCCGTGAGGATCTTGAAGCATGGACCAATGGAATTGTACAGGTGCTTTTCCATAGCCATGAAATGCAGGACTTGTATCAGCCACTTCATGCCCATTTTAAAGTCAAGGCTTCCAGATTTTTTAAAGAAACCGGATATCAGGAATTCAAGCTCACTGATTCAAAGGCAATTATCTTGCAGCTGGGTGATATTGCCTCCCAAAAGCTTATGCCCGGGAATGTTCATGGCAAGTTGAGCATGGACCCGGCAGCCCGGCAAAAGATTGATGCCATTACACCTACGGCCTTGATTGATAAGCATAGAACAGGGCCTCGGGAGGCAGAAGTTGATTTGCATATCTCTGCCTTGAGAACCGATTATACAACTATGCCCCAGGATGAAATCCTGCTTTATCAGATTGACTATTTTTCAAGAATGCTTGAGAGTGCAATAACCTTTAACTATAATCGTATTACTTTCATTCATGGTATTGGAAATGGAGTTTTGAAATCAGCTATAATCAATCAATTGAAGGACTATGAAAACCTTGAATTACGAAAAGCCTCCTTTGCCCGATATGGTAATGGGGCAATTGAAATTGTGATTCATAACGATAATAGGGCTTGACCATCTGAGAATATATCATCCCATCAGAACTAAGATAATTCAGAATCAAGTAGGGCAATGGTACAATTTTTGCAGTATATTTGTATAGGTTAATAATTTTGTTAAACTGAAAATCAATGTGTTCTGTCGCTTGAAGTTTTAACACTTCAAGAGGAAAGTCGGGGCAATAAAGGGCGCCATACTTCCTAACGGGAAGGGTTCACAACCGGTGAATACAGCCAGTGCCACAGAAAACAACCGCCATTGTAAAGATTCGTTCTTTGATATGGTAAGGGTGAAAATGTAGGGTAAGAGCCTACAGTGCAGTCTGGCGACAGATTGCGCGGGTAAACCTTATGGATTGAAAGACCAAATATACCTGAAGATCTTCTTTATAGGAGGTCAGGAGTTGCCCGCTCCATTCAGGGGGGTAGGTCGTTGGATTCCGGAGGCAACTCCGGAACTAGATAAATGACAGGAGCCTGGCTTTATTGCCAGGAACAGAACCCCGCTTACAACATTGAACGGTACCGTTTTTCATTTAATGATGAGCGCAGGAACAGAATAAAAACTGTTTCTGCGCTTTTTTTGTCAACATTTTTCAATCCGAATGGTTTCTGCTATAGTTTCATATTCCATCGATTACTAACTTTGTTAATTCATTGTAAAAACAAGCAGCATGAAGAACTTTACACATTACATAAGCATAGTTATGCTGATTCTATTATCATCCGCCAATACCCTGCTTGCCCAGAATCAAATTCCCAATGCTGATTTTGAAAGTTGGGCAGCCGGTGCACCAACGGATTGGGACACATCAAATGAAAATATATTAGGCACCAACTTTGTTTGTGTTACTCAAGAAATGAATTCACCTTACAGTGGTACTTCCAGTGCAAAGGTTCAATCAGTTACACAAAATATATTTCTTGTCGGCCCGGTAACAATGCCCGGAATATTAACTCTTGGAGATGTAATCATTGATATTATGAATGCTACAGGTACTGTTGAGGGAGGTGTTCCCATTACAGGCCAGCCCAAGTATCTCAAAGGATACTATAAATATCAGCCATTGAGCGGCGATTCATGCATAATGGGAATTGGACTTACAAAATGGAATGGAACCTCACGTGACACTATTGCCTATGCCTATAAATCATTCGGCGAAGTGGTCACTTCCTGGCAAGAATTCAATATTCCAATTGAATACGTAACCTGGACTACCCCCGACTCAATGAACATAATGTTCGTTTCATCAAACATTCTATTTGGTGCACCTGTGGGTGGAAGTACTCTGTGGGTTGACAGTCTGTGGCTGGAGTACAGTCAGGTAGCAGTGCATGAAATTGGGTATAGAAAAGATGTCTATTTATCAGAATCCAGTGATGGCAATTCATTGGTAGTTTTCAGTGGCAACGCTATCCCTTCAAGAATAGACATCTTCTCTATTAACGGCAATATCGTGCAATCTGTTGAGGCTATGGGCAGTAATACAACCTTGATAAATATTTCCAATCTACCAAAAGGCGTCTATATAGCAAGGATATTGTTACCCGGAAATAGAAGCCAAACCATCAAGTTTTCGCGACTTTATTAAAAAACCGGATTTATCATTTCAAACTGCACAAATTACTGAATGTGCCAATGAAACCCATACTATAATAATCCAACTTTCGTTACTAAGCAGAGGATTTTAAATATTCTACTGTTGATAATTTATACCTATTTATGGTTCAAGATAAGCCATAAGGGCTTATTTTAGCTACCGGTAAAACAAACCATGCATGAAAAAAATAATCAGTATACTAATTATTGTACTGCCAGCCATACTATGGTCAGGTCTGTCAGCGCAACAAACTTATAATCAGGACAACCCGATAAATTCGGCACATGATCTCTATATAAAAGATCATTATGGACCGGCACGGAACATCTATTCCAAATTGATAGAAGCAAATGATCTATTGCAGGAGTATGATGCGGAGAAGGATTTTTATATTTCATCCTCAGCGGCAGAGTTAAAGCATGGTGATGCGGCATATATGCTTGAAGAATATCTCAAGAAACACCCGCAAAGTACCCGCACCAACAGGGTGTGGCTACAATTAGGGCATCTATATTTCAGGAACAGCAATTACCGCAGTGCGCTTGAAGCTTACAACAATGTCTCCACCGGTGATATGAACCAGGAAGAGAGAGCGGAATTCACTTTCAAGCGGGGGTATACCCTATTCAAAAGTGGAGACATGGATAAGGCCGCCAATGCCTTCTCGCAAATGAAGGACAGGCAAACCAAATACACTGGCCCGGCCAATTACTATTATGCTCATATTATGTATGCAAGCGGCAATTATGAAACTGCATTGCGTGATTTTGAGAAACTCAGAAATGATGAAACGTTTAAGTCGGTTGTGCCATACTATATCATTCAAATCTATTATGTGCAGGGGCGCTATGAGGAGATGCTCGCAATGGCAGATCCATACCTGGAAGGCGCCAGGAACAAGCGTACGAATGAAATGCTAAGGCTTGTTGCCGATGCGCAGTACCGTAAAGGCAACTATAAGGAAGCTGCCAGATTGATGGAGGAATACGCCTCTTTCAACAGGAGCAAAATGACTCGTGAGGATCATTATATGCTCGGCTTTGCCTATTATATTGAACGTGAATATTCAAAAGCCATACCTGAATTCCAGTATGTTACGTCAGGTAATGACAGTCTTGCCCAGAATGCCTGGTATCATATGGGTGATAGCTATCTTAAAACCGATCAGAAAAAGTTTGCCTCAAATGCATTCAGTTCAGCCTGGAAAGTACCGGCTAGATCATCATTGGCAGAAGATGCATTGTTCAACTATGCCAAATTATCCGTTGAACTTTCACATAACCCATACAATGAAGCGATCATTGCTCTTCAACAGTATTTAAAAGAGTATCCAAGTTCGAAACGCAGGGATGAAGCATACACCTATCTCGCCAATCTATACCTTGTTACCCGCAATTATGATGAGGCCCTTACCAATCTTGAACAAATAAAAAAACGCAATGAGCTGCAAAATTCCATCTATCAGAAAATAACTTACTATAGAGGGATAGAGTTATTCAACAATCAGAAATATTTTGATGCCATCGGGCTTTTCAAAAAATCACTGTCGTATCAAATTGATTCAAAAATTACTGAAGGATCAATGCTCTGGCAAGGTGAAGCTTATTACAGATTGGGGCAATATGATGTTGCACGGAATTATTTCCGTGACTATCTCAATACAGCCAAGGGCAATCCTTCGTATAACACAGCCTACTATAATTTAGGGTATTCGTACCTTAAGCTAAAGGACTATGCACAGGCTAAAAACGCATTCAACACTTTCATTGAAAGCCGCCCAAAAGATCAACGTTTATTAAATGATGCAAAATTGAGAATGGCCGATTGCCATTTAATGCTGAAACAATATAAAGAGGCTTCCGTACTTTATGATCAGGTAGGGAACTCAAAAGCCTCAGATGCTGACTATGCATTATATCACAAATCGATATCAGCGGGGGTATCGGGTGATAATAATCAAAAAATAAACTCATTGCAGAAGCTCTTGGTTGATTACCCTAAATCACCTTATGCTGATGATGCACGGTTTGAGATGGGACAGACATATCTGGCCATGAAAAAGAACAGCGAGGCATTGTCTGCTTTCCAGAAAGTTATAATGGACTACCCAAGAAGCAGTTTTGTTAAGGATGCTCTTCTCAATACGGGTTTGATCTATTATAATACAAACCGAGACCAACAGGCACTTGAGACCCTTAAAAAAGTGGTGAAAGACTACCCTTCAACACCAACAGCGCGCGAAGCCCTGGCCGTCATCAGGAATATATATGTTGACATGAATGAGGTGGACAAGTACGTTGATTATGCTGAGGATATACCTTTTGCCAATGTAAGCCGATCAGAGCAGGATTCCCTATTATATGTCGCTGCAGAAAACAAATACATGAGTGGTGATTGCGAAAAGGCTCTTCCAGGATTCAAATCATATCTGCAGAAATTTCCTGATGGAAGTTTTGCACTGAATGCCCATTATTACAAGGCTGATTGTGAGAATCGCTCCGGTCAATACAACGAAGCACTCACCAGTTATCAGGAGATTATATCACGTCCGCGAAATAGTTTCACCGAGAATGCCGCCCTTTATGCTTCCGGCATCTTGTATAAAATGAAAGACTATACCAAGGCGTTGACTATGTATCAGAAGCTTGAAGAGAATGCCGAAAAGAAGAACAACCTGGCTGAGGCATTTATCGGTCAAATGAGATGTCACTATGAAGTTGGCAATTATGCTCAAACAATTATGTATGCACAGCGTGTGATTGAAATGGACCAAACTTCCACATTGATTGCAGCGGAAGCAAATCTATTGATTGGCAGGTCGGCTAATATATTAAAGAGATCTGAACTTGCAAGAAGTTCATTCAACGAGACAGTAAAACTATCGCAGGGAATTCATGGTGCAGAAGCCCTCTATTCATTATCGGAGTTGGCATTTGAGATGAAGGATTATACCACGGCAGAGAATAATGTTTTCAGGCTTTCATCAGAGTATCCTGCCTTTAAATACTGGCTTGCAAAAGGATTTATTTTACTGTCTGACATTTATGTAGTACAGAATAACCTTTTCCAGGCAAAACAAACACTTCAGAGCATCATTGACAATTACGAAGGCGATGATTTGAAGAAAGTGGCGATGGACAAGTTGGCA
>JAEYXG010000299.1 GCA_023428585.1 Bacteroidota bacterium | reverse complement strand
GCCTGCCTGTAAACACGCTCAATCATGCTCACCCCGTTTATAAGTGCCAGGGGTTTGCCGGGAAACCTGCTGGAAGCATACCTTGCAGGAATGATACCTATGGACCTGAGATCAGAAGAGGCCATTTATCTCTGCATTTATCCGTTCAATGATACTAGCCAGGTCTTCAGCCCTCTCTGAAAAATTCAGGTTATCTACTTCAACAATGAGGAGTTTTCCCAACTTGTAATTCTCAATCCATGCTTCATAGCGTTCATTCAGGCTTTTGAGGTAATCAAGCCTGATAGAATTCTCGTAGTCGCGTCCGCGCTTCTGTATCTGATTGACCAGGGTGGGTACACTTGCCCGTAAATATATAAGCAGGTCGGGAGGCTGAACAAATGAACTCATGAGCTCAAACAACGATGCGTAATTGTCGTAGTCACGCGTTGTCATGAGCGTCATTGCATGCAGGTTGGGCGCAAAAATGTAGGCATCCTCATATATGGTTCGATCCTGAACCACCGTGTTCCCACTTTTTCTAAGATCAATAATCTGCCTGAAACGGCTATTGAGGAAATATATCTGAAGGTTAAACGACCAGCGCTGCATATCTTCATAGAATGAAGGGAGGTAAGGATTCGTTTCAACGTCTTCATAATGAGGTTGCCACCCAAAATGTTTTGCCAGTAATCCGGTTAATGTGGTTTTTCCGGAGCCTATGTTACCGGCTATTGCTATATGCATGATTGTCAGTTTAAAGTATTCTTTATTGCTTTAATTGTCTTCCATAGCAAAGGTAATTAAATGGAATTAATTGTGGCAAGCTTTAATATCTCTTCTACAAATTTCCTGTTATTCGACAAGCGGGGTACTTTGTATTGTCCTCCAAGTCTATTGTGCTGTTTCATCCATTCATAAAAAGTGCCTTTTGGGAGTGCCCTTATCAGGGGTTCATTCAGCACCATATTCTGATAGCGTTTTGCTTCATAGTCAGAGTTTAAGGCTTTCAGGGCATTATCAAGCACTTCAGTGAAATAGGCAATGTCATCAGGTTCCTTGTCAAACTCAATGAGCCATTCGTGGGCCCCTGTGCTGTTTTCGCCGAAATACACGGGGGCGGCGGTAAAATCACTGATCATGGCACCGGTTTTATCGCAGGCGGTTTTCAATGCCTTGATTGCATTGTCAATAATCATCTCTTCGCCAAAGGCATTGATGAAATTCCGGGTGCGCCCCGTAATTCTTATCCTGTAGGGATCGGTGGAGGTAAACTCTACCGTATCGCCCAGCTGGTAGCGCCAAAGGCCTGCATTGGTTGTAATGAGCATGGCGTAATTGACTCCGGTCCTTACTTCATGCAGGGGGATGGCATCCCTCAATGACTGGTCCGTTTCATTTACCTGTATGAATTCATAGAATATGCCATAATCAAGCATCAGTAGCATGTCGTCAGCATGCTGCCGGTCCTGAATTCCAAAGAATCCTTCTGAGGCATTGTAGGTTTCAAGGTAATTCATAGGGCCTGCAATGAGTTTTTCAAACTGCTGTCGGTAAGGCAGAAAGCTAACTCCTCCATGCACAAACAGTTCCAGGTTGGGCCATACTTCCCTGATATTGTTCTTGCCTGTCATTTCTAGTATTCGCTTCAGCAATACCAGTGTCCATGAAGGTACGCCGGTAATGTTCGTTACGTTCTCCCTGCTGGTGATGGTGGCAATTTTTTCAATTTTCTTCTCCCACTCGTTCATGAGGGCAACTGATAACTCGGGGGTGCGTATCAACTCAATCCATGCCGGCAGGTTTTCCATGATTATGGCCGATACATCACCCACATAGGTCCCAATGTCGGGATTATCTGATATGTGCGTTCCACCCATGCCGAGTAATCGACCTGTGAAAACTTGGGTATCAGGATAATAATTGCAATAAATGGATAACAGGTCCTTGCCGCCCTTGAAATGGCATTCATCAAGGGCTTCCTGGCTTACCGGTATAAACTTGCTCTTGTCGCTGGTGGTGCCCGACGACTTGGCAAACCACTTTATTTCAGAATTCCATAGCAGATTCTGCTCGCCACGGCGCAGTCGTTCTATATAGGGCTTTAAATCTTCGTATTCTGAAACCGGTACCTGTTTTATAAACTGGTCATAATTATGAATTGAATTGTAGTGATGCTTTTTCCCCCATTCAGTCTGTCGTCCCGCCGCTATCAGCTTCCTGAACCATTCTTCCTGCACGTCCAGAGGGTATTTCATGAAGAGTTCAATCTGATGCATCCGCTTTTTCATGAACCATGAAATAACTGAATTGATAAGGGTCATATATTGTTGTTTGGATTACAAAGTTAGTCTAAAACGTAAATTGTAGGCAGTTAGTTTACATTTGGGGCTTAAATTTGGAGCTTTTTCTTTCTTACATTTGCAATAAGTGAAAGCGGTGTCATCTTTTACATTGTCGTTTATATCTGTTGACCATGATTGTATTTCCAAATGCCAAGATCAATGTAGGCTTGAGAATACTCAACAAGCGTACTGACGGGTATCATAACATACAAAGTTATATGATACCTGTAAATCTGTGTGATGCATTGGAAATTGTACCCTCAGCCGGTGATTTTTCATTCAGCACCTCAGGGCTTACGGTCGATTGCCCTGTTGAACGGAACCTCTGCGTAAGGGCCTACCGGTTGATGCAGGAGTCCTATAATATAGGCCCGGTTAAAATGCATCTTCATAAAATCATACCAACCGGTTCGGGATTGGGGGGCGGTTCATCTGATGCTGCCTACGTACTCACCCTGCTGCGCAGGATATTCGATTTGAAGGTGTGTAACAATGAGCTTGAAATGATGGCTTCCATGTTGGGCAATGATTGTCCTTTTTTCATTGTCAACAAGCCGCGGATGATTGAGGATAAGGGTAAACCAACCCAAAAGTTTATCCATCCGGCATCGTATCCAATAGTTATAGTTATCCCTGACTTCTCCATATCAACCGCATGGGCTTACAGTGTGGCACAACCAACAAATAAGTTGCTGCCCAATACTGAAGTTTTGCTTCACAATGAAGAGAGATGGCCCGATTTGCTGGTGAATGATTTTGAACAGCCGTTGTTTGGACGGTATCCGCAGCTTGCTTCAATCAAGGAAGCGCTGTACAAGGCCGGCGCGTTTTATGCATCAATGAGCGGCAGTGGATCGGCCATGTATGGCTTGTTCAGGGAAATGCCTGATGTTACCGGCCTCTTCCCCCATTATTTCGTGTGGAAGGGTAATCTGCAAGAATAATTGCGAACGATGCACAATAATGGAAGTATGATAACGGGAGTTATTTCGGAGCAATTTTCAACAGGTAAATTCCCAGTAGTCCAAACAATATATTGGGTATCCATACTGCCACAACCGGTGGCAGATTGCTGAAGGTGGCAAAGACCGTGGTAACCTGCATGAACAGGATAAAGGCAAAACAGATGGTAATGCCTATGCCAAGATTCAACCCTATGCCTCCGCGTACCTTGCGCGAGGAGAGTGAAACACCAATAATGGTGAGTATGATGGTTGCGAAGGGGAAGGCTATTCTCGAGTGTTTCTCAACCTGGAATTTCAACAGGCTGCCCGATCCGCGCATCTTCTCCGTGTCAATGAAGTCGCGCAGCTCTGAGTAGTTCATGTAAACGGCGTAATCAACGTCAATGTTGAAATCATCGGGCGTAAGCTTTAAGGTGGTGTCGAATTTGGCACCCTTTGTAATTTTCTCTCCTTTATCAGTGATCACG
>JAEYXG010000284.1 GCA_023428585.1 Bacteroidota bacterium | reverse complement strand
ATCCTATAGTATTTTGAAAAATATTGGTGAAAAAATCACCACCCTGCCGGCTGACAAGGTATTCAACCGAAAATTGGTTAAATTGATGGATGAACGTCACCAGATGATTCAACCCGGCAGCAGGATTGACTGGGCCATGGGCGAACTGCTTGCCTATGGATCATTGGTAAATGAAGGAATACCGGTACGTTTATCAGGCCAGGATTCTGAACGTGGAACATTCTCACACCGACATGCCGTACTGACTATTGAAGATTCAGAAGAAAAATATGTTCCGCTCGGCAACCTGAATTCTGAAAAAGCTGTTTTCAGCGTTTACAACTCACTCTTGTCAGAATATGCCGTATTGGGCTTTGAATATGGCTATTCATTGATAACACCCTATGCCCTCACTATTTGGGAAGCACAGTTTGGTGATTTCTTCAATGGAGCGCAAATCATCATTGACCAATATCTCAGTAGTGCGGAGGATAAATGGAGAGTGATGAGCAATTTGGTTCTTTACCTGCCTCATGGTTATGAGGGGCAAGGTCCTGAACATTCCAGTGGACGAATGGAACGTTTCCTGGTACTTGCTGCCGAGAATAATATGCAGATAGCTAACTGTACTACACCTGCCAACCTGTTCCACCTGTTAAGACGACAGGTACACCGTCCTTTCAGAAAGCCTTTGGTACTTTTCACACCGAAAAGTCTGTTACGCCATCCAGCTTGTACTTCACCAATTGAAGAATTGACTCAGGGTGGCTTCAAGGAGGTTATTGATGATGAGCAGGCCAATCCGATAAACATAGAAAGGGTAATTTTCACCAGCGGTAAGATATATTATGAGTTAGCAGAGGAAAAAGCAAAACTGAACAATGATAAAATTGCCATTGTAAGATTAGAGCAGATTTATCCTTATCCCCAGGAACAAATCAAGGCAATTGTCGATAAATACTCGAATGCCACAAGGTTTGTTTGGGTTCAGGAAGAACCGGCCAATATGGGAGCCATGCCATTTATCATGCGTAACTTCAAGGAAGTGGACCTATTGATGGTAGCCCGCCCTGAAAGTGGAAGTCCGGCTGCCGGATCTTCCAAACTCCATACACAAAGACAAAGAAAGATTATTGATAAAGCCTTCGGCTCATGCACCTGCGAACATTCAGATAAAGTATGCAAGATGCTCTGTGCCCCAAATGAATGGGTGTATGCACCGGAAACAGCTAAAATGAAGAATGAAGCTTGATTGACATAATTATTTTAATCCTGATATCATTCATAAAGATGAACCCATAAAGATTGACAAGAACCCTACGGCTGTTACCAAAAGTTTTACCCTGATGTTATGTCAATCTTATAATTTATTAATCAACAATGATCATAGAAGTAAAAGTACCAAGCCCCGGAGAGTCAATCACTGAAGTCCAACTCGCTTCATGGTTGGTGGATGACGGTGAAATTATTGAACAGGATGCTGAAATAGCAGAAGTGGATTCCGACAAGGCAACACTTACTATCAATGCCCCAGAAAAGGGATTGATCAAAATACTTGTAAATGCAGGAGATACCGTAAATGTTGGGACTATCATTGCCACCATTGACACCTCTGCAGCACCTACAGCCATCAAGCCGGCAACAGCTGCCTCCAATGCAGTTGGTGAGGATGCATCGGCTACAGCGGCGAAAGGTCAAGCCGGCCCAACAGAATTAGAAAAAAAGAAAACAATAACGGAAGACTCCACATCTGCCCCGTTGTCATCCAGAACTCACATTACACCTCTTGCAAGGAAAGTAATGGAAGAACGCAATCTCACCAATGAAGAGGTGGTTCAGCAATTAGGCGGGAAAAGAGTAGGTAAGGCTGATATTGAAACCATAACCGCAAATAAAAAATCAAAAGCTGAACAACCGTCTGTAAATCAGGCATCAAATGCCGTGAACCGGATTACTCAAACCGGTGAAGCCAGCCGCCAAACAGAACGCAAAAAGCTCAGCACCCTCCGATTGAAACTGTCACAACGATTGGTATCAGTAAAGAATGAAACGGCCATGCTTACTACATTCAATGAAGTGAACATGTCGAAAATAATGGAGCTCAAGAAGAAATACAACGACAAGTTCAAAGAAAAATATGGTGTTTCAATTGGCTTCATGTCGCTCTTTACCAAGGCTGTTACCATTGCCCTTAAACAATTCCCCCAGATCAACTCTATACTTGATGGTGATGAAATGATATATCACAACTATGTAGATGTGGGTATTGCCGTAAGTTCTCCCAAAGGATTAGTAGTCCCGGTTTTAAGGAATACTGAAACATTAAGCATTGCCGAAATAGAGCTTCTTGTTAAGGAACTGGCAGGAAAAGCACGCAATAACAAGATTTCGTTGGAAGAGATGACCGGAGGCACCTTCACCATCACGAACGGCGGTGTATTTGGGTCACTGTTGTCAACGCCTATTCTCAATCCTCCCCAGAGTGCAATACTTGGTATGCATAATATAGTTGACAGGCCTATTGCGCAAAACGGACAGGTAGTAATAGCCCCTATGATGTATGTGGCTTTATCCTATGATCACC
>JAEYXG010000063.1 GCA_023428585.1 Bacteroidota bacterium | reverse complement strand
AGTAATAGGTTGTTATAGCTGCCATGGAGGAGATCCGCTTACCCTGAATGCCAATGCCGCCCACAGAGGAATGTATAAAGTACCCGGTAATCTTTCTAATTCTTCTAAATCATGTGGTGGAGGCGGTTGTCATGACAATATTGTTGAAAGGGTACCCAAATCAATGATGGCCACACTAAGTGGTATGCTTTCAGTTGATAAATGGGTATTTGGTGAAATCACCTCCCCTACCGGATTTTATAATATTAACAATCTAGGAAACACGGCAGCCGATATACACTTGAAGAATCTTTGTGGTGGTTGCCATATTGGAATGGAAAAAAACACACATGGCAATGCTGACTGGCTTGACAGAGGAGGAGGCTGCAATGCTTGCCACCTCACTTATGATAAAAATGCCCTCAATACTCTTAAAATAATACAAAATAAGAATAAAAACGCCAAAAATGGCAGAACAACAGATAATCCACAATTTCATCCTGCAATTGATATTAACATTACAAATGATAAATGTGAAAGCTGCCATAGCCGGTCGGGCAGAATTTCCATGTCGTATGCCGGTTGGCATGAAACAGAATTGAAAGAAATACCTACTTCAGCAGATGCTGGACAATACAGGATTCTACCTGACGGGAGAGTTTTTACAAAACAACATGCTGATGTACATCATGAATCAGGACTACTCTGTATTGATTGTCATGGCTCGTATGAGCTAATGGGTGACGGCAATTTATATCAACATAAAGAAGATGCGGTTAAAGTGCAATGCATTGATTGTCATCCTACTGATACTTCATTCAACCCTAATGAAATAATCAAAACAGATCAAAAGGCAAGTTTTAGATCACTTTCTGATACTGACCGAGAAACTCAGCTCATATCATGGCTTCGTAAATGGAGTGACGAAAATCCTAATGTAATAGTCACTGCCAAAAATAGTCAGCCACTGGTAAATACCAGGTACAATGTAAACGCGGGTTCCTATATTCTGCGAAAGGCTGATGGTAAGAAACTCCCGTTGAAACCCGCTTCATCTAAATGTTTTAAAGATAAAGCCCACCAGAGATTATCGTGTGAATCCTGTCATTCAGCCTGGGTACCTCAATGCATAGGCTGTCATAATACCTATGAGCGCAACACAGACGGATTTGATATGACTGTGAGGAAAAACAGAAAAGGCACATGGGTAGAATATATCGGTGAATATTTGGCTGAAGCCCCAGTTCTGGGTGTAAAGTATACCAACAAACCAGTAAGGGAACAACAGGTAGGCATTTTTTCACCTGGCATGATTATGACCATTGATCAATCAGGTTTCAATAGTAAAAGCATTGGAAAGGAAAAGAATAAAACAATGTTCCATCGCCTTTATGCTCCCACCTCCGCACATACTACCCAAAAGCAATCACGAAGTTGCATATCATGCCATCTTGATCCTTTGGCTTTAGGGTTTGGGAGAGGAAAATTAGAACTCTCTGGAGATGGCAAATGGAACTTTGAACCGGTATATGCTGCCAATGTAAATGATAACCTACCGGAAGACGCCTGGACGGGATTCCTTTCTGAAAGACATGATATTTCTTCAACTAGAATGCACATGAGACCATTCAATATCAAAGAACAGAAACGAATACTGCAGGCTGGAGCTTGCCTTACATGCCATCCTGAAGGATCGCAAGTTATTAGTTTGTGTCTTCAAGATTTTGACAAGACAATACATCAAGCTGCAGAGGTGTGTATTATACCTCGTTAGTATACATGTTGGAATATTAATGATAATTGAACTAGTTCCTGGTTAATTATCATAAAAAGAATACTCATGACTTTCTCAGATTAACCTGTTCAATTGCACCAATTCATATGGGTTAACCTGTAATTTTCAATAATATAATCAACGACAAGGTGCTTGAACAACATGTCAGTTTAACTCGATTGGGATAGCTATATATACGTTCGGATTCCTCAAAGATTACTTTATATTATCACTGTTAAAGGTTTATTATAGTTCTATTACAACGATACCCATGCTATGAAGGCTATTTTTGAGTCATGATATACCTGTAATAGATAAATTTCAGAGCTTTTGTAATCAGATCATAAATAAAGGCTTGATGGACATCTTCCAAGGTCATGTCGTTTGATTGATCAAGAGGAATTAATCAAAGCAATTCATACCAATTTTTAGAATAAGGTGTCTCGAAACTTTATAATTATCAGGACATTGACCAATGAAAATCGGGTTTATTCGCAGTTACAGGCATCTATATATTTGTGAAACGTATCACCGAATTAATAAACTGCATCTTTTAATCATTTTAGTGACTTATTGCAATCAATAAACACTTCTTGAAACCGCTAAACTATGCTTAATTGATTAGGTTAAAATAGCTGAAAACTGCTAAAAAGCAGTTGCGACCAGCCGAAGAAAAGATAAGGCAATCATAACAATACTAGCTCACTATGACAGCTTGTCGATAAATTCCTTTATTGCTAAAGCAATTTCCGGAATCCTTTCGTAATTAACAATGTCAAGATTGTCTTTTGGTGTATGGGTTATTTCCTGAGTCTCCATATTTTCAATAAACCAATTTGAGCTAACAGCAATTGAACTGCAACCATACTGCAGAAATATACTATGGTCACCCTGATACCATGGAAGGCCCTCAACTATAGCCGGATTTTTATGGATTATCTCCTTTACAACATTCTCAATTTCATCGGGTAATTCAAGTAGTGAAAATGATGACAATCCTTCTTTGTAACCTGCTCCATCTATGTTTATATTCAATAAAACATCTGAAAAATCATTACCATTTTGCTCTATAAACTTCATTTGTCCGGGAACGGCATAATAATCCTCTCCGTTGAAAGCGACTAATTCAATAGGATAATTGCCATGATAATCCTTTAATAATTCAGCCAGGAGCAGTAAAACTGTAACACCAGTTCCATTATCTATTGCACCAGGTGTTCCCTTCTTAGCATCAATATGTGCTGTAATGATAATTCTTTTTCCTTTTTTGCCACCTTTTCGACCAACAATATTAAAAGCCCTTTCAGGAATGCGCTCAGCTCTAGATTCAAGAATCACGTACTTATCCTGCTCCAAATAAAGCCTTTCTCCATCTAAATCCTTCATAAAGACAGATGGAATATTAAAATCACCATCTTCAAACAAAGGAAATGGATAAACACCTCCTGCCAATGCTCCATTATGACCTGTGGCACAAATAATTGCAATTGCATTGCTTTTTTCCAAAACAGATATTATTCGCTGATGTTCCTCCGGATTATAAAAAACGAAGTTCTTTGGCATGATTTGTTCCTTAGCAATTTCACCATGAAGCAATACAATTTTATCTGACAAATCTTTAGTTTCAAGTTCATTTAATGTTTTTACCGACTCCAGATTACCTTGACAAGAACATCCCAAAGAGTAAGGACTTGAAAAAACTTCATAACTATTTTGTCCACATTGTAGCGCAGCACCATCGGTTTTCCAATCCATCACATCCAAGATGGTTGCCTCTGTATCCCATTTATTTATTATAAGCTCATTCTTAAAGTAATCAGTAGCTTTGCGATTTCCAAGACTACCAACACTGCGGTCAGAGATTATATTACACAAAGCATGCATATGCTTTTGAGCTAACGATAACAATATAGCATTATTCATTTTAATCTGGATTTATGTTGTATGCTTTCAGATTTACACTTTTGTTGATTAAGAGTATTCCTTAATATGCCTATTACGAGCATCTCCAATATGCAATGGAATATGCAGCGTATTTTAATGTAAAATTATGGTTTTTCACTTATTGACGTGCAGACAATATGACAGTTTTAGCGTATTTTATAAACTATCATCATGATAAACACTATCACACAGCAATTCAACTGCTATTACTCGATCCTCAAGTATTTACTGCTTCAATCAGATAGAAGTGCCATTACATATTCCTTCGATACTGACCACCAACACTGAAGAGTTTATTTGTAATACTTCCCAGGGTACAATACTTGGTTGCAGCCATTAATGATTCGAAAACATTTTCACCATTTGAAGCAGCAAGAGCTAGTTTATCAAGTGCTTCTGTCGCTTCTTTATCCCAAGTTCCATTCATATTCTTAACCACTTCAACCTGATTATCTTTTTCATCTTTTGTTGAACGGATGACCTGCTGAGGAATTATTGTAGGAGAGCCTTCTGCCGACAAGAAGGTATTTACCCCCATAATAGGCAGTTTACCATCATGTTTCAGGCCTTCATAGTAGAGAGATTCTTCTTGTATCTTACTTCGCTGATACATGGTTTCCATGGCTCCAAGTACACTGCCACGCTCTGATATTCTTTCAAATTCAAGCAATACAGCCTCTTCCACAAGATCAGTAAGTTCTTCAATTATAAATGATCCCTGTAAAGGATTCTGGTTTTTGGCCAATCCCAATTCATGGTTTATTATGAGCTGAATAGCCATGGCCCGTCTAACGGATTCCTCGGTAGGAGTGGTTATTGCTTCATCGTATGCATTGGTATGCAGTGAGTTGCAGTTGTCGTAAATGGCATACAGTGCCTGAAGGGTGGTACGTATATCATTGAAGGCAATTTCCTGAGCATGTAAAGATCTGCCCGAGGTTTGGATATGGTACTTAAGTATCTGTGATCTTGGATTGGCTTTATATTTATACTTCATTGCCTTTGCCCAGATCAACCTTGCTACTCTACCCATTACAGCATATTCTGGATCAATGCCGTTTGAGAAAAAGAAAGAGAAATTGGGCGCAAAATCATCTATATGAAGTCCTCGACTCAGATAATACTCTACATAGGTAAATCCATTCGCCAACGTAAACGCCAATTGTGAAATGGGATTTGCCCCTGCTTCAGCAATGTGATAACCAGAAATAGAAACAGAGTAAAAATTACGAACGTTGTTTTTGATAAAATACTCCTGCATATCACCCATCACTCTTAATGAAAAGTCGGTCGAAAAAATACAGGTATTCTGAGCCTGATCTTCCTTTAGAATATCGGCCTGCACTGTACCCCGAACCTTTGCGATGGTTTCAGTTTTGATTTTCTCATAGATATCCTTATCCAGAATTTGATCACCTGTAACACCAAGCAACAGCAATCCCAAACCATCATTTCCTTCAGGTAGTTTTCCCTGGTAGGATGGCCTTGTTGTACCTCTCTGTTTATAGATCCCTGCAATTCTATTTTCTGTTTCTTCTACCAATCCATTTTCCTTAATATAAATCTCACATTGCTGATCAATGGCTGCATTCATGAAATAACCAACCATAGCCGGTGCGGGCCCGTTGATAGTCATTGAAACTGATGTGGCCGGATCAACAAGGTTAAATCCCGAATATAGTTTTTTTGCGTCATCAAGGCAACTGACTGATACTCCTGCATTGCCAATCTTTCCATAGATATCAGGACGGATTTCGGGATCAGCCCCATACAATGTAACTGAATCAAATGCTGTTGACAACCGACGAGCCGGCATACCCTTGGACAGGTAATGAAATCGTTTATTTGTTCGCTCAGGCCCACCTTCACCGGCAAACATCCGTGTTGGATCTTCATTCTCCCGTTTGAATGGATAAACACCAGCAGCATAAGGAAATTCACCAGGAACATTCTCTTTATGTATCCATTTCAAGATGTCACCCCACCCTTTGTAGGAAGGTAAACTTACTTTTGATATACTGGTATGTGAAAGCGATTGGGTGTGTGTTTTTATGCGTATTTCATTGTTCCTTACCCTAAATAAATACTCAGGGTCCTTATAGCGCTTTACCAATTCAGGCCAGGTGTCAAGTTTCTTGAGGTTCTCCTGGCCTATTTGATTCTTGGTTACTTCAATCAACTGTGTAAGATACGCGGGTGTTTGTTCGCCGGCTTCATTTATCTTATCAGCGGTTTGAATATATGACTGTAATGCCTGGGCTGTTGTTGCCATTTGCTCACTATGAATATTGTAGTGCCGCACAGTCTCTGCAATTTCAGCCAGATACCTCGTACGTTTCGGAGGAATAATATATTGGCGTTCAAGCCCTACAAGCCCTACCGGAATTCCATTATATGAAGTGCCAAACCTATTATTTATCTTTTCAACCAGGTGAGAGAACAATTCATTAACTCCGGCATCATTGAATTGGGAAGCCATAGTTCCGAAAACAGGTAGTTCATCAACCACCGCATCCCACAACTTATGATTCCTTACAAACTGTTTCTTAACATCACGCAAGGCATCCAATGCTCCTCTCTTGTCAAACTTGTTAATAGCAATAATATCAGCATAATCGAGCATTCCAATTTTCTCTAACTGTGTTGCTGCACCAAATTCAGGAGTCATAATATACATGGAGAGGTCACTAAAGTCTATAATTTCAGTGTCACTTTGTCCAATACCACTACTTTCAAGTATTATCAAATCGAATCCCGCTTTTTTTACCACACAAACAGTATCCTTTACATATCGGGAAAGCGCAAGATTAGCCTGACGAGTAGCCATACTCCTCATATAAATGCCAGGCTGATTGATAACATTCATCCTTATACGATCACCAAGAAGGGCACCACCTGTTTTACGTTTGGTTGGATCCACTGAAATCACAGCAATCCTCATATCAGGGTTGTAGGTCTTGAATCGCCTGATTAATTCATCAATCATAGATGACTTACCTGCACCACCCGTACCTGTTAACCCTAAAACAGGAGTATTAATTTCTTCGCAGGTTTTTCCTAATTCTTTTATGATACTCTCCCGAGCCGGATTACTGTTTTCAATTGCAGTAATTAAAGCTGCAAGGGCTCCATAATCACTTTTAATAATATCATCATGATTTACCTCACTTATATTACCTGCCGCAAAGTCACATCTTTGTAAAACATCATTTATCATACCCTGCAATCCCATGTGCCTTCCATCGTCAGGTGAATAGATTCGTTCAATGCCATAAGCCTGGAGCTCTTCAATTTCATACGGAAGAATAACACCCCCTCCTCCTCCAAATATCTTAATGTGGCCACAACCTGCTTCGGCGAGAAGATCGTGCATATACTTGAAATACTCCATATGCCCACCTTGATAAGATGTAATTGCAACAGCCTGAACATCTTCCTGTATGGCGGTGTTCACTATCTCATTCACTGAGCGGTCGTGCCCAAGATGAATTACTTCAGCACCTGATGACTGGAAGATTCTTCTCATTACATTGATAGCGGCATCATGTCCATCAAATAGTGAAGCAGCCGTTACTATCCTGATGTGATTTACCGGCTTATAGGGTTCGGTTTCATGCATGAGTTGTATTTTTTCTTGGATATTTATTAATTGTCCGGAAAACAATCTATAAGGCGATTTAGTTCACAATACTGCAACACAAACGATTATAAAGCATAATTTTAAAAAAATCAACTAACACATAAAATATTAGCCAAAATAAATTATGTTTGTGATAGATACCACAACACAAAAAACCAACACTTATGAAGAGAGTTATCTTACTCATTTTTGTCCTTAATTTAAGTCTGCTTATAAAGGCACAAGTAGAGAAATACAGCAGAGTAATGATTACTGTTGAGCCATCTGAATTAAAAATTATAGCTCGTCAGGGTATTCCTCCTGATGCAGGTTATTACGATTTCAAGCAGAACGTCTTCGTTGCTGAACTCACTCAGAGAGAAATAAATAAGCTTAACAACTTGGGATTTACCTATGAAGTTCTTGTTGATGATGTGTCGGAATGGTATGTGAATAGAAACTCAAACACTGATTTGCAGGATGTTATGGCAAAAGCACGATTGGCACCAACCGATTATCCTGTGCCTGTTGACTTTGAACTAGGCTCCTGTGGTGGTTTTTGTACTATTGATGAGTGTTATGCCCATCTTGACTATATGGCAACCATGTATCCTGAACTAATAACAGCCAAGGAGTCAATATCTTCTCTCACAACACATGAGAACAGGCCTATCTATTATGTTAAAATATCTGATAATCCAGGGCAATCAGAAGAGGAACCGCAAGTGCTTTATACCGGTATGCATCATGCACGCGAAGGTATTGGAATGCAGCATCAGCTTTACTTTATGTATTATCTGCTTGAGAATTATTCTACAAACCAGGAAGTAAAAGATCTTGTTGATAATACGGAAATGTTCTTTATTCCTATCTTTAATGTTGATGGATATGCCAGAAACATTCAAACCAACCCGGCTGGTGGCGGAATGTGGAGAAAAAACAGGTTCCCCAATGGCGATGGTTCTTATGGTATAGATATCAACAGGAACTATGGTTTCTTCTGGGGTTATGATGACGAGGGCTCCTCACCTTATACCTGGGATGATACCTACAGGGGTTCTGCTGCCTTCTCAGAAAGGGAAACACAAATGATAAAAGAGTTTTGTGAAACCCATAATTTTAAAATTGCACTCAACTACCACTCTTACAGTAACCTACTACTTTATGCATGGGGCTACACACCTGAAG
>JAEYXG010000062.1 GCA_023428585.1 Bacteroidota bacterium | reverse complement strand
CATGATGCTTTTATTACACTCCTTGAAGATGGCAAGGCAATTGAAAATTTTACGGGCAATGAACTAGTACAACAGGAGCCTGATGCTTCCAGCTTCCCTCACGGTGGCATAAGAAATACTTTTGAAGCCAGAGGTTACACTGCCTGGGACCCTACATCACCGGCCTTTCTCTTGGATGGCACCCTATGTATTCCAACTATTTTCATTTCCTATACTGGTGAGTCCCTTGATTATAAGCTTCCATTGCTAAAAGCCCTTAATGTATTGGAAAGGGAAGCAACTCAAATTTGTCGCTATTTCGATAAGAATATTAACCGTGTGCAAGCTACTCTTGGCTGGGAGCAGGAGTATTTTCTTGTTGATTCCGCATTATTTAATGCCCGCCCTGACCTTGCACTTACCGGACGAACTCTCTTTGGGCATGCAAGTGCGAAAGACCAACAGCTAGCTGACCACTACTTTGGGGCAATACCAGAGCGTGTAATCGACTTTATGCGTGAGTTTGAATATGAGGCTTTAAGACTTGGCATCCCCGTTAAAACCCGTCATAATGAAGTTGCGCCAGGGCAATTTGAATGTGCACCAGCCTATGAAGAGGTGAATGTAGCAATTGACCATAACCAACTGTTGATGCATCTTTTGGAGAAAATTGCCAAACGACATGGATTTACGGTTCTACTGCATGAGAAACCTTATGCAAACATCAATGGTTCGGGCAAACACAACAACTGGTCAATGCAAACAGATACAGGTGAAAACCTGCTGTCACCCGGTAAAACCCCCGAGGATAATCTGAAATTCCTTGTCTTCCTTGTTAACATACTTAAAGCAGTTGATACACATGCAGATGTATTAAGGGCATACATCGCATCTGCAGGTAATGACCTACGTCTTGGCGGACACGAAGCTCCTCCAGCAATAATATCAGCCTTTATTGGAACCCGCCTTACCCAGGCTCTCAATCAACTTGAAGCTACCCCTGACAAATCAAACTCCAAAAAGGATTCCAAACCTTATAATATCCCAATTATTCCAGAAATTCTTCCGGATAATACCGATAGAAATCGAACTTCTCCCTTCGCTTTCACTGGTAATAAGTTTGAATTCAGAGCCGTAGGTTCATCAGCCAATTGCGCCGTTCCCATGATAGCCCTGAATACTATTGTTGCTAACCAGCTAAGACTTTTTCGTCAGGAAACTGAACAACTGGTTGCCAATGGCATTCAACCTGAAAAAGCAATGTATGAAGTACTTCATAGGTATTATGAAGAATCAAAACGCATCCTCTTCGAAGGTAACAGCTATAGTAAGGAATGGGTGTTGGAAGCTGCTAAAAGAGGATTGTCAAGTGTTGCTGACACTCCCCGTGCCTTGAAGAAGTTGCTTGATCCTTCCTCAATACGATTGTTTGAGGATAATAATGTGCTGACAAATCGCGAAATACAAGCCCGTTATGAGATCCAGCTCGATAATTATGTACGTAAGGTACAGATTGAATCCCGTGTTATTGGTGATCTTGCTGTTAATCATATCATTCCAATTGCTATTCGCTACCAGAATCAACTTATAGAAAATGTAATTGGTTTAAAGGAAGTACTTGATTCCAAAACCTTTCAGTCACTCTCGAAAACTCAAACCGACACTATCCGTGATATCTCTGATCATATAATCAGTATCAAGAATAAAGTCCAGATGATGGTTGAGACCCGAAAGCAGGTGAATAAGTATGAAGACCTCGAAAAGAAGGCCCTTGAATACCGTGATAGGGTACTCCCCCATTTTGAGGATATTAAATACCATGTTGATAAACTTGAATTGTTAATCGACGACGAAATGTGGCCTCTGCCTAAATATCGTGAACTGCTCTTTAGCCGCTGATTTATTTCACGGCACAACCATTTGGTTGTATCTAATTCATATAAAGAAAGGAAAAGCGGTAAAGGTCATAAAATCATTATCGCTTTTTTATTTAATATGCTTGTAATCTGATCTTTCCTATGTGCGGAAAATAGAATGTTTATGTCTGCATTTGACCTGTTTTTACTTGTATTCCAGCCTATTATATCAGTTATTTGGTCATTTTTAAGTACGCAAAATAGAATTATAATGTCTGCAATTTGACCATTTTATACTTGTAATCCAGCCTGTTATATCAGTAATTTGGCCTTTTTCATAATCACAATTTAGAATCTTGAAGTCAGCAATTTATTCTTTTCTTAGTTGAAGGTCCCCTTAAGGTATTGTTTAGTTATTTCTTCCTTCGGATTATCAAATACTTCTTCAGCGGTGCCCTGCTCAATAATCTCACCCAGATACATAAATACCACATAGTCAGCTATTCTTCGTGCCTGCCTGAGAACATGTGTAACCATAACTATGGTATATTGCTGTTTAAGTTCAACAAATTTCTTCTCAATGGCTTCACTTGATATGGGATCCAATGCTGAGGTGGGTTCATCAGCCAGGATAATCTCAGGATCAACTGCTAATCCTCTGGCCAAGCATAAGCGCTGTTGCTGCCCTATGGAAAGTGCTGAAGCAGGATCTTTAAGTCGGTCTTTTACTTCATCCCATAAGTTAGCCATCTTCAAGTAATGCTCTACTCTTTTATCCAGAAATCTCTTCTTCTTCCTACCGCTTATTCTCAATCCAAAAGCCACATTATTGTATATATTCATTGGAAGCGGATATGGCCTTTGCGACAAGAGCCCCATCTTTTGACGCAATCTGGTTATATCTTCACCACTGTGTAAAATATCATCATTATCTATCATAATGTTACCGGTAACTTTCATTTCCGGATAGAGGTCAGTAAGCCGATTCAGACTCTTAAGCAAAGTAGTTTTACCGCATCCTGAAGGACCAAGTATTACGGTAATCTTCTTCTCAGGAATTTCAAGATTTATATTCTTAAGAATCTGTTGTTTCCCAATATGAAGGTTCAAGTCAGATATGGTGATTTTCGTCTTCTGGTCCATGAATTAATTTTTTATTCGGTTTTTTTGATATCTTTTTGAGAAATATCTCGATGCGATGCTGATAATCAATATTATGATTGTTAAAACAAGAGCTGAAGCGTAAGCACGGTTCTGCACTTCGGGTATTGGTGAGCTTAGTTGAAAGAATATTGCCAAAGGCAGTGTGGCAGTAGGTTGATTTAGTGCAGTTGGGATATGGTCAGTATAGCCGGTAGTGAACAAAACTGATGCGGCATCGCCAATGGCTCTTCCAAAGGATAACAATATTGAAGTAATCAGACCTGAAATAACCTGTCGTAAATATATGCGGTATGATATTTCAGAGGATGTTGATCCCAATGATAATGCTGATTCCATCAATCCTCTTGGTATTGTTTTCAGCACTTCATCCATTCCACGCACCATAATTGGAATGATGAACAAGGTAACGGTAAAAATACCAGCCAGCAATGATGTTTTTAATCCGAAATATATCATTACTGTAAAACCAAAAGCACCATAAACAATAGAAGGCACTCCCCACAAGAGATCAAGGAAGAAACGAATGGCATTTACCAGACGTTTGTATTTAACCAGATGCACATTCATCATAAGGGCAACGGGCAATCCAATAAGAAAGGCGAGTACTGTTGAAGCAAGGGCCAAGTATAAAGAACCAATTATTGCATTGAGAATACCACCCTCTTTTCCGAAGTAAAAACCACCTTTAGGAGTCTGGCTTATCATTTCCCAGGTCAGTGATGGAAGACCTTTGTACAAAATACTGACAATAATAAGGGTCAGAGCTATAACGATGATGCTTGTTGAAAGGAACATCAGTACCCTGAAAAAATTCTCTTCTATGTTGCGTAGTCTTCTCATCCTTACTCCTTTTCCTCTAAACGTGATATGGCAAAGCGCGATCCCATATTAATAAGCATTACAACAATGAATAATACAAGAGCCGCAAGCATCAGTGCCGAGTCATACATAGGTATTGAGAGCATTTCCCCATAGTTGTTTGCATTGAGCGCAGGCAAAGGGTAGCCGGGTTGAAAAATTCGTTTAGGTATGGTAGTAACGTTCCCTACCGCCATCAAAACAGCTATGGTTTCACCAAAT
>JAEYXG010000222.1 GCA_023428585.1 Bacteroidota bacterium | reverse complement strand
CGGTAACTGGGAAGCAATGAGCGGTGATATTGCCTTTGAGCCTGAACTGCAAAGAACCATTAATGTTGATATCCGTTATGTTCTATTCATAATTGATAAATATGCCGGAGCAAAAAATATTATTAATGAACTGACCTTGGTTAATTCCAAGAAACTCAAGACAGGAGCAGAAAATGTGAGCAGTACCTCAACAATAGAGCTTGCTCATTAAGAATACCATACCAACATGCTGATGATGATACAGTAACTGTAGCTTCATCAGCATGTTTCATTTTCCTGAACTCCTATTAGCTTTATAGTCGGTTGATTTATATTGTTATAATGCCTGTTCCCTGCAAACAGTTTACATAATAAGAGTTGCAGTGCACCTCACTAATACTGAATTATATCAATCATTGAAAACATATACCGGGATGAAAGATAACTACCAGCTATGGTATGCTGATACTATAACACTTATTGCAAGCCTTAAGAAAAATAGCCGATTGCTTTCATGGCTTCGTCTCCTAAGTTTTCTTGTGTTGGCCACATCATTCGTTATGGCATTGGTATCCAATATAAACTTAATGATGGTATCAGGCTTGTTTATGGTAATTTTCATTGGCCTGATAATCTACAATGTTAAGATTACCAATAATCTGCAGTATAATGAAACCTTTAGTAAAGTTATTAAAGATGAGCTTTCAGCTTATGATTACAACTATACCTTCAACTCGGGTGAAAATTATATTGACAGTACACATCCTTACACTTATGATCTGGATATATTTGGCCAGGGTTCTCTATTCCAATCTCTTGATAGAACCTCTACAATACATGGCAGCCGAAGACTTGCTGCTATGTTCATCAAGTCATTGAAGGATACTGATAGTATTGAAGAGCATCAACAGGCAATTGCTGAACTATCACAAAAGCCTCTTTGGCTTGCTCGATTCCGTACCCATGGAAATATGGGAAATAGTTCAGATTCTGCCGAGTCTGAACTTGTTGCATGGATCAATTCCAAACCGCTGTTTCTATCCCGGTTTTATGGAATACTTGTATCTATTACACCAATAGTTTCAACTATTGTTGCTGCCCTTCTCATTGCCAACTTGATTTCATTTACCACCTTCACGTTATACTTATTGCTTCCTTTGGGAATGGCGGGCATGGTTGGAGGTAGGATTTCAAGAAAACATATGCAGCTAAGCCGAAAGGCCTCAGTCTTGAATAACTACTCCAAAAGGCTGAAATTACTTGAGGATGAGCATTATTCAGCTCCATTACTACAAAGAATACAGCAACTTACAAAAAATAACAGCAAATCATCAAGCAAGGCCATACAGCAGTTAAGCAAGATCATCTCCTCATTGGATGCCCGATTAAACTGGATAATGTGGATTTTACTGAACTTCCTCCTATTATGGGACATCAGGCAAATGCGAAGACTTGAGCTTTGGCAGCAGGAGCATCATGATGATATAAGCCATTGGTTTGAAGCATTGGCAGAAATTGAAGCATTAAGCAGTCTTGCCGGCTTCACTATCATCAACCGTGAATTTGTTTTCCCAAAGATAAATGAAGATCAACTGATGGTCAAAGCCATAGACGCCGGACACCCCCTGATACCTGAATCCCGAAGAGTAACCAACGACATCCTGATCAAAGGTATGGGCTTCTTTAATATAGTTACAGGTGCCAATATGGCCGGAAAAAGCACTTACCTTAGAACTGCCGGAATAAACCTTGTTCTTGCAGGTGCCGGTGCTCCGGTCTGTGCCCATGAATTCAGCTTCTATCCGGCATCATTGTTTACCAGCTTACATACCGTTGATTCTCTTAATACCAACAAATCATACTTCTTTGCCGAACTTGAACGACTAAAACAGATAATTGATGCGCTGAACAACGGTGAGGAGTTGTATGTGTTTCTTGATGAAATCCTTAAAGGAACCAATTCTTACGATAAGCAACAGGGTTCAAAGGCACTGCTTAAACAACTTATTAACCTCAAAGCTGCCGGTATGATTGCTACACATGACCTCGACCTGGGACAACTGGAACAGACGTACCCGGCTAACCTCACCAACTTTTGCTTCGAAGCACAGATACAGCATGATAAGCTGCTCTTCGACTATAAGATCAGACAAGGTATAGCCAAAAATATGAATGCCACTTTCCTGATGAAACAGATGGGAATTACACTCTGATCCTTTTGTAAAAATTGCCAATCCTAGCATAAAACTTTCAATAAAAAAGAGGCAATGCAATAGGGAGAATAAAACATCCTATTTGCATTGCCTCTTTTCAGGGCTAATCTAATAAAACAATATCCATCAAATTAGTAAATCCTGCCTAATGAATTGTCTGATTCTCAACAAGAGAAATCCCGCCTCTAATTATCTTATGATTCAAAAAACGTTATTTCATGAACCTGTTCAGATAATCAGATTACAATACCTTAGTAATTTGACTGGGCAAAATCAAGTTCTTCAATTAAGCGCTGAGCACCTGCATATTTATCAATAATAAATAGCACGTACCTGATGTCTACATTGATTGTACGCTGGAGTTCCGGTTCAAATGCTATGTCGCCGCTCTTGGCTTCGCAGTTTCCATCGAAAGCCAGCCCGATTAATTCACCTTTCCCATTCAGCACAGGGCTACCTGAATTACCACCTGTAATATCATTGTTGGTGATGAAACAAACCGGAAGGCGGCCTTCTTTATCGTGCCATTTGCCAAAATCTTTAGCCAGAATAAGTTCTTTCAGTTTAGCTGGAACAATGAATTCCTCATTCTTGGGATCTTCTTTTTCCAGTATTCCCTCTACGTAAGTTACATAATCATAGTGAACTGCATCAGCAGGAAAATAATCAAGCACCTTGCCATAAGAAACCCTAAGGGTTGAATTGGCATCGGGATAATACACCTTATCAGGATTGGATTTACGAAGACCATCAACAAAAAGTCGTTCAGCTTTATTTAGCGTTTCCTGTGCAGGGCCTGTGGTCATTGTTTGGGTCATGAATGTATTGTAGAAAGAATTGGTGAGTTTTAATGCAAGATCCTTTTCCAGTTTCTTGAGTGAAGGATTCTTGAGGAAAGCATTGAACCTGGCCTCTTCAACAAATATAGATTTGCTGAACATCTTCTCAACAAAACGGCCAATGTCACCTTTATACTGCTTATTGATAATATTGTAGATATCGGGCAAAGCATTTGCCGGCATATCATTGCGGTATGTTTCAAGTACAGCTATGAGAATCTTTTTCTCAGTCGCCGGGTCATAATCTTTGAAATGTTCCTTTGCTGCTTCGGCAATCGGGGCTAAGGAAGCCTGAAGCTCCTCTCCCTTTTGTCCGCTCTTTAGAATATTTATTACCCCCTGATTCTGAAGCGGGAACGGGAGCACTTGAGAACCAAAAAATGCCATTTGGAAGTACCATAACTGGGTGTTGTAGTCGGAAGCCTTTAATTGATCATGCACAGAGGCCATGTCCTGAAATATTGTTCCATACTTTTCCTTTCTTTGAGGATCGGCATTTATCCATTTCATCAATTCATCTTCAATACCTTTCTTTTTATCATAAACATCCAAACGTTTCAGGCCTCTTGATTCACCAATTTTATTCTTCCAGAAGTTTGCCAAACCGGCATAATTTGAAGCATACTTGATACGGATTGCATCTGAAGCATCCATTTCACTCTTCATTGCTTCCAGCACCTTGCCACCAAGTTTGATAATGGCAGGATTAATACTCTCAAGTGTTGCCTGTATACCATATGATGTCATTTAGCGATCAGTGGATCCGGGGAAACCCCAAACCATGGCAAAGTCATTTGGTTGATTCCGAATGGGCGATATCTTGAGGTGATATTTGGCTTTCATGGGCACATTGACTTT
>JAEYXG010000153.1 GCA_023428585.1 Bacteroidota bacterium | reverse complement strand
AATGAAAATCTTGAATGGTGCAATAAAATCCTGTAAAAGACGTAAAAGCGAATAAGGCAGTACAGTTGGAGGAAATACATCGTTAACTTGCAAGTCTGGGTAGAAGCCCAATGGTACTTGGTAGGTTACCAGGTAGAAATTATAAAGTTCGCTTTTCCTATTACCATGAAAGTGGGTGAAGTAAAAGAGGTTGCCATCAGTTTTCATCCATGCTGTTGACTTGGTTTTAGGGCAATATAGGTAAATATTTTTGTAACTGTCGGTCATTACCTCCCAATGACCTTTTTCCTTTCCGTTTATGTTGAAGTTAATTGTTTGACCGGGTGTAAATCTGAATGCTTTGAAAAGTGAGTTATCGGGTTGAATGTTCTCAATAACTTCGTCTTTCAGAGGTGTGCTATATAGCTTAAGTTGGTAATTCCCATGTAGTGAGATATATTGTGATATTGGATATTGAATTGTGGTTGATCCTATGTAAGGATTCACCTGAACCTGAAAATGCAGGTGTGGATAGGGTGAACGACCTGAATTCCCGCTATATGCAATAACTTGGCCTCTTTGAACAAATGCCCCCTTTGGAAACAGGATACTCTCTTTTTTCAAGTGGCTAACCTTACTGTATAGTTGCTCTGTATGCTTGATTACAATACTGTTACCCCAGTTCTGTTCCATGTTTGTAACCCCGGGCTCATTATCTTCTATATGGTTGACAATATCCTGAATCCATCCATCAGCCGGGGCTAGGACAGGTTTATTATAACAATAGTAGTCACTAAGTGATAGACCCTGCTTTTCAAACTCTTTGCCACTTTCATCCCTGATTACAAAGTCCAAGGCGTGCTGCCACTCATCCTTATGAGTAATATCACCGTTATACGCCTGTGCTACATGCCTGAATCCAAAGTAGGGTAATGTAAATGGAAAATACAGCAATCCTCTGAATCGTTCATTGGAATTTATGGTTGCATAAAGATTCTTCTCGGGAGAAAAATGCTGTATTGTTACTATTTCCGGCTTTGTGATCATACGCTCCCTGAATTTCAATGCGTAAAGAAACATTAATACCACTGCATTGAATGGGAGAGAATATACAGGCAATTGGTATATTGCCAGTATTTGACCTGAAGATGTGATAAGCATTGATACAAGTGGAGTTGCCAGCACTACCCAGAGCAATGACCATTTTGATGCTATGGTAAAGAAGCTACCAATGGCTATGGCAGTCAATATGTGGTTAAATCCTATGAAGCTATAATCCAGTTCATGGATATCGGCTCCAATAACTACATAAAACAGCCAGGCAAATGTAAAGCCGATTATTGAATACAAGAAGGCTATTCTGGAATACAATAATAATCCTGCTGCAATTAAACATCCTGCCAGCAGATGATACTGGAAAATGATAGCTCCCAGTGATCTGAAGTATGTTTTTATGCACATAGGCCAGGTCAGGTCATTAATCCAGTTGTATAGATCAACCAAAACAGGGCCTCCCCTTATAAACATGGTATTCATGGTAAAGATGCCTGATTCGCTGGGATCAAGCCCGGTGTAACTGCGTGTTGCCGTTATTGCCACCCATATAGATATAAGAAATGGAATGGAAAGATAGGGTAATGCATATTTGCCTATTATCCCTTCAAAGGCAAGAGTCATCAGAAGAGTGGCGAGTGTAATAAATATCAGGATGATATAGAAAGCCAGTGAAGGTTGAATTGCTATTCCCATACCCAATCCAACCAAAAGCGCATTAAAACCGTAGAGACCACTGCTTATCTTCTTGAAGTTTAGACCTAACAACAATGCAAATGCATTAGTTGCAATTACCGATATGATTCCTGCAATACCGGTGTAAATGTCAAAGAAACTAACCAGCAGGAGAATTAACCCAAAGAGTTTATTTTTAGAAAAGAATACAAGGGTGTAGCTGTTCAATAAGCTGGAAACAAAGTATCTCAATGCTTTTTTATTCATTTTCGAAATTATATCGGATTTCATGAAATCAACACCGGGCTTGTGTTAAGTACTAGGGATTCAGGGACTTGTTCCTGCATTTGAATATTTGCAAGATTTTCCCGTTCACGGATCAACCTGATTTGTGAATCTTTGTCAATCAGCACTACCCTAGGTCTCAGTGTAATAAATTGCATCCATTGTGTAATGTTGTATGCTCCTACGTTGTGTATCACCACTTTGTCACCTTTACTTAATTGTGGCAGATTGACACTCTCACGTATGCAATCAATGTTCATGCACAGAGGGCCATACAGGGATGTGTCTTCTCTATACTGTGAGTGTCCCTGAGCCGGTGTAACATGGTGCTGGTACCAAAATGAGGTGAATAGTATGTTAACTCCTGCATCAATGATAGTTGCCCGTCTGCCTGACGGGAGTCTTTTATTCCCTATAACTGAAGATATAAGCCATGCGGCATCATCAATCATTGCCCTTCCTGTTTCCAGAACAAGTATGGGTAGATTCTCCGGTTTTAATGGGCTGTTCAATAGAGCAGAGGAAATGGCTTCTGCATAATCATCAAATCCGGGGTTGGTATCACTGCCGGGCAGATAGGAGCCTTTGAGTGTATTTCTTGATGCAAAGCCGCCTCCCAAATCCAAATATTTTATAGTGTGATTATATTTGTTATATAATCCTACTGCCAATTCGGCAAGCTTGGATGCCGCAATGGTGTATGCATTAGCCGACATGATAAATGTGCCAATGTGCGTGTGGAGTCCCATTAATTCAAGCTTGCCCGAGTTCATAATCTTATTCAGGACATCCCACGCCTGGCCATTCTCATAGTTAAAGCCGAATCGATCCCACATTGGATAGATTCCGGTATCCATATTTACCCTGATGGCAACTTTTGGCTTTTGTGTAACTGTTTCTGCCAGGTTTATTAATTGATATAATTCATCGGAATGATCGATATGTATCAGTG
>JAEYXG010000140.1 GCA_023428585.1 Bacteroidota bacterium | reverse complement strand
GGCTTTATGCACAATCTGTCTATACAAATAATAATTTAATAAAGTTAACCCTAATTTATTACCAGATATCAACACATAAAATTGACAACTTAGTGACATTTTTAATAAAAAGCAGGTGCTAAAAACTTTATCAACCAATTGTTAATAAATTTGCAAGATGTTGAACCATAATCGTCATTTAGAATAAACCTTGTTAGTAAGTTCTTAATAAATAGGTAACAACTAAAAAAGCAAATTAAATTTACTTTTTTTACCAACAGTACTAACAGCCTCATTATTACTAATGAATATTTATTTATAATCTAATAATAATAAGTGTAAATGGAGACCGCAATAAATAATAGTCGAAGTAAATTATCTAATGCTGAACTTTTAGATAAAATAAATTCATTACGCGTTGAAAAGAACGCCGTTATTCTCGCACACTTTTATCAAGTACCTGAAATTCAAGAAATAGCTGATTTTGTTGGTGATAGTCTTCAGCTTTCTCAGCAAGCAGCCAACACAAAAGCAAAAATCATTGTATTTGCGGGTGTTCATTTTATGGCTGAAACAGCAAAAATATTGAGCCCCGAAAAGAAAGTATTGATTCCCGACATGAATGCAGGCTGCTCTTTGGCCGACAGTTGCCCTCCAGAGGCTTTTAAACGATTTATTGATGGACATCCGGGGCATAAGGTTATTTCTTATATAAATTGCTCAGCAGCCATCAAAACTATGTCAGATATTATTTGTACTTCAAGCAATGCCAAAGCTATTGTTGACTCATTTCCACAGGAACAACCATTGATTTTTGCACCGGATAAAAATCTTGGAGCATATATAAACAGTCAAACTGGTAGGAAAATGGTACTATGGGATGGTTCCTGCCATGTTCATAACCAATTAACGGATGAAAAAACTATAGAACTTAAATTAGCTCATCCTGATGCTAAATTAATTGCTCATCCTGAATGCCGTGGTCCTATATTAGCATTAGCCGATTTTGTTGGCTCAACAGCAGCATTGCTTGATTACACAAAGAAGGATAATGCAATTAAGTATATTGTAGCTACAGAGTCGGGAATTATTCATCAAATGAAGAAAGCCAGTCCTGACAAAGAATTTATAGTTGTTCCATCTGATGAATCTTGTAATTGTAATGACTGTCCTTACATGAAATTGAATACCCTGGAAAAAATATATATTAGTCTTAAAACCGAAAAACCGGAGATTTTGTTGGATAATATAACAATTGAGAAAGCCCGGACTCCAATTCTGAAAATGTTAGAAATTTCAAAGAAATCAGGACTTGTAAAGTAAAATATTTTTATATTTTTAAGTAGTATCATACTTGTGGGTTATTTACAGCCGTTGTTTCATTAACTTTGATGTTGGTTTGATACACATCATTAATACTTAAGATTAGGTAGATAAATGTTTAAGTACTTTTTAGCCTTAGTGGCTATTATCTTTCATACACAGATTTTTGCTCAGGATAATAAGATTATACCTAATGGTTATAATATTTTTTATCATCCTAATGGAAAGATAGCCAGTGAAGGTTCAATGATTGATGGTAAACCTGATGGTTATTGGAAAACCTATAATGATAATGGAATATTAATCTCAGAAGGTAATCGTCAGAATTATGAATTGGACAGTACCTGGAATTTCTATAATGACTCTGCCAAGTTGGTATTACAAATCAATTATAAGAACGGCAAAAAGGAAGGAATTAGAAGAACTTTCAGATCTGATGAAATATTGGAGGAAAATTTTAGCAATGATATCAAGAATGGATTAACTACAACTTATTTTATTGATGGTAAAATAAAAAGAACAGTCAATTATAACAATGGATTAGAGGAAGGAATTTCAAGGGAATATGCTCATGATGGTACCGTTATAACTTTAGTTGAATATCGCAGAGGTTTCATTATTGATAGAGAAAACATCAATCGTGTAGATAAAAATGGAGATAAGCAAGGGAGGTGGAAATTCTTTTATGATGATGGAAAAATAAAATTGGAAGGAATATATCGTAATGATAAGAGAAACGGGTATTTCAAGGAATATGATGAAAATGGAATGCTCGTAAACATTACAAAATATATAGAGGACGTAGTACAGGAAGAAGTTCCCGAACTTGTGAAATTAGACGTTAAAACTGACTACCATGCAAATGGCAGACCAAAGACGGTTGCTAGTTATAAAGGAAATATTCCTGAAGGAATTAGAAGGGATTATGATACAGCAGGGAGGGTATTTGCAGCATATACTTACACAAATGGTAAAATCATTGCAGAAGGAATAATTGATGATGAAGGAATCAAAGACGGGCCTTGGAAAGAGTATTATACGGATGGACAATTACGTTCGGAAGGAATTTATAATCTGGGTAAAAGAATTGGTAAATGGCGCTTTTATCATCATAATGGAAGTATTGAACAGGAAGGAAATTACAATAATCTTGGCAATACAGAGGGACTGTGGAAATGGTATTATGATAATGGAATAATTCTACGTGAAGAATCATTCAGGAATGGTTTATCAAATGGAATATATTCGGAATATAATGAAGCAGGTAACCTTATCATTCAGGGAGAATATACTGACGGAATGGAAGAGGGTTTTTGGAAGTATGAGTATGGTGATGTAAGGGAGGAAGGTAATTATAGAAGTGGTAAAAGAAATGGTGAATGGAAAACTTATTATGATAGTGGAGAGCTAAGTTTTATAGGATCATTTATAGATGATAATCCCAATGGGGGACATACATGGTTCTGGCCAAATGGGAAAAAACGCGATCAGGGTGATTATTTAATGGGAATGAAAACAGGTGATTGGGTGCATTACAATGAGG
>JAEYXG010000139.1 GCA_023428585.1 Bacteroidota bacterium | reverse complement strand
CGAAAAGCATAAGGCTGGGGAAAGCAGCGCAAGAGTTTAATGTTGGAGCACTTACTATTGTCGACTTCCTGAATAAAAAGGGAATCAAGATCGACAATAATCCCAACACTAAGCTTGGCCCTGAGGTTTACGCTTTACTGGTGAAAGAATATTCAACTGAAAAGAGTGTGAAGGAAACTTCCAAGAAAATTGAGTTGGAATATACCCAGCATAGGAGCATCTCAATTGATGATAAGAAACACGCTCAGGAGGAGGAAGAGGCTGAAATTCGCCGTGAAGAGTTGGTGATTCGTAATATGCCCGTTGATAGTCGTATTGCAAAACAGGATGCTCCAAAGGAAGTCGCTGAAACGCAGGAATTGAAGGATGCAACGACAAAGACTGAGAAGAAGGAGGTTGCTGTTGAAGTACCTGCTGTTGAAAAGACACCGCTAAAAGAACCCGTTATTAAACAGGAAATTGTGGTAGAAACTCCGGCTCCTGTGGTAGAAACACCTGTGAAAATCGAGGTTAAAGCTGAAGAAGAAGTTGTTGAGCAGAAAGAAGCACCTGCTGTTGAGCATAGGGAAACTGCTGAAGCTGCACCTGCTGTTGTTGAACCTGTCGTTGCAGAAACAACTGATAAAGAGACACCTGATGAACCAAAGGGCGTATCAAAGATAAAAGTTCTTGGTAAAATGGATCTTGATTCATTGAAGAAACCCAAGAAGAGTAAGGATTCCAAGAAGAAGGAAGCCGATAAGCCGGCTGAATTGGAGCAAACATCTGCTCCTGATATGGAGGTAGCACCTGAGAAGCCTGCAGCTCATAAAAAAACCACACATAAGCATACGGAAGAACCGGTAGAGCCTGTTGTGGAGGTTGAAGCCAAGGTTGAACCTGAGGTGGTTGAACCTGCCAAGGAAGAAGTTGCCAAAGAACCTGTGGAAAAGGAATCCAATTTCCTCAAGACTGATTTCCGCAAGTTGGAAGGCGTTACCATACTCGGTACAATGAAATTGCCTGAACCACGTAAGGTTGAGCCTAAAAAGCCGGTGGCATCCTCATCTGACGATTCACTTAAATCAAAGAAGAAGAAACGTAAACGTATAAAGAAACAGGGCGAAGGCTATGCAGGGGATACAACTGCAACTGATCAAAGCGGCAAGCCGATACAAGGTGGTCAGCAGGGGCAGAAAGGTCAGACTGGTCGTCCTCAGGGTGGTGGCCCAGCCCAGGGAAAGGGTGGTTCAAAGGACCGCCGGGGGCCGGCACGTCGTGATGTTCAAAAGGTTGAACTGTCGCCCGAAGATATCCAAAAGCAGATAAAGGAAACATTGCAACGGTTGAGTGGTAGCGGAAAATCAAAGACATCCAAGCATCGCCGTGAAAAAAGATCCATTGCCAGTCAGCATATGGCTGAAGAAGCCATTAAACGTGCTGATGAATTGAAAACAATTATGGTTGCCGAGTTTGTAACTGCCAATGAACTCGCAAATCTTATGGATGTTCCTGTTAATCAGGTCATCTCAACCTGCTTGTCGTTAGGATTATTCGTCTCAATCAACCAAAGGCTTGATGCCGAAACCATAGTTGTGGTTGCAGATGAATTTGGCTTTACCGTGAAATTTGTCGGTGTTGAAGCAACTGAGGGCTATGAAGAAGTGGAGGATGTGGATGCTGAGGAAGATTTGGTGGCAAGAGCACCTATTGTTACGGTAATGGGTCACGTTGACCACGGTAAGACCTCACTGCTCGATTATATCAGGCATACAAATGTTATTGGAGGTGAAGCCGGGGGTATTACCCAGCATATTGGTGCTTATGAAGTAAAGCTGGAAAACGGCAAGAAAATTACTTTCCTTGACACACCGGGTCACGAGGCATTTACTGCAATGCGTGCCCGTGGTGCAAAGATCACTGATATAGTTATTATTGTAATTGCAGCTGATGATACCGTGATGCCTCAAACAGTGGAAGCAATAAATCACGCACAGGCCGCTAACGTTCCTATTGTATTTGCCATTAACAAGATTGATAAGAATAATGCAAATCCGGAAAAAATAAAGGAGGAGCTTTCAAAGCGCAATATTCTCGTTGAGGATTGGGGTGGAAAGTACCAGAGTCAGGAAATATCAGCCAAAAAGGGACTGAATGTGGACTTATTGTTGGAAAAGGTGCTGCTCGAAGCGGAGTTGCTTGACCTGAAGGCAAATCCTGAAAAACTTGCTACAGGTACTGTTCTTGAATCATCACTTGATAAAGGCCGCGGTTATGTGGCAAAAATACTGGTTCAAACCGGCACATTGCATGCAGGAGACCTTGTTTTGGCCGGAACCACCTATGGTAAGGTAAAAGCTATGTATAATGAGAGAAATATGCCTACCAAGGATGCAGGACCAAGTACTCCATTGTTGTTGCTCGGCTTGAACGGGGCACCTCAGGCCGGTGATACCTTCAAGGTTATGCGTGATGAGCGTGAAGCAAAGAATATTGCTGCCAAACGCCTGCAATTACAACGTGAACAGGGTATCAGAACCCAGAAACATATCACACTTGATGAAATTGGACGACGCATTGCCATTGGCGACTTTAAGGAGCTTAACGTTATTGTGAAAGGTGATGTTGACGGATCAGTGGAAGCTCTGGCCGATTCATTGCTCAAGCTTTCAACTCCTGAAGTGCAGGTTAATATTATACATAAATCAGTGGGTGCCGTTACAGAGAGTGATGTACTGCTTGCTTCAGCTTCAAATGCAGTAATTATTGGATTCCAGGTACGTCCATCATTAGGGGCGCGTAAACTGGCTGAACAGGAGCAGATTGATATAAGGTTGTACTCTATCATTTATACTGCCATCAATGAGATCAAGGCCGCTATTGAAGGTATGCTTTCACCTGAAATTGAAGAGAAAATTGTTTGTAACCTCGAAGTGCGTGATGTATTCAAGATCACCAAGGTTGGTACTGTTGCAGGTTGTATGGTGCTTGATGGAAAGATTCACCGTAATACCAAAATACGTATAATTCGTGACGGTATTGTTGTTTACACCGGCAATCTGGGATCCCTCAAGAGGTTCAAGGATGATGTAAAGGAAGTGTCAGCCGGCTATGAATGCGGTTTGAACATTGATAACTTCAATGATCTCAAGGTAAAGGATATCATTGAGGGTTATGAGGAAGTTGAAATCAAGAGAAAGCTGTAATTACTAATTGATTGAATGATTTTAAGATAAAAAAGAGGCAGCTCGTTTGGAGACTGCCTCTTTTTCTTATGGATACATTATTTGTATTGACTGAGCCATTTGCCTGTCAAAATGGTAAATGCGAGATGAGTTACTTTTTGAATTCTTCACGTAAAGCCTTATACCCTTTGTATTTGGCTTCAACATCAGGCCAGTTGACCTTTGTCCAGAAAGCTGTTATATAATCGGCCCTTTTATTCTGATAGTTAAGGTAGTATGCGTGCTCCCAAACATCAAGGGCTAATATGGGGATGCCCCGGCGCTCCACGTTATTCATCAGCGGGTTATCCTGATTCGGGGTGGAGGTGATGAAAAGCTCACCGGTATTCAGGTCGATAGCCAGCCATGCCCATCCGGAGCCAAAGCGTGATTTGCCTGCATCACTGAACTTGGTGGTAAAGGTCTTGAAATCGCCGAAAGCCCTGTTTATAGCTTCTGCCAGATCACCTGAAGGAGTGCCGCCACCATCAGGCGACATATTCTGCCAGTAAAGTACATGATTAAAGAAACCGCCTGCATTATTCCTCACTGCATCTGATTGTGATGTTATGTTGGCAAATATGCGTGAGATGGGCATCTTCTCCAACTCGGTTCCCTTAATGGCATTCATGAAGTTATTGTAATAACCGCGGTGATGCCTGTCGTAGTGGATCTCAACCGTTTTACTGTCAATAACAGTTTCAAGGGCATTATAAGCATAAGGCAATGCATTGAATTTCAATTCTGAAGCCGGAACCGACCATTCAGTGATAAACAGGGCAGGCTTTAGAGGCATGGGCCTGTCGGGATTGACCGACTTGCTTTCAGTAGTTGACTGCGCATTTGGAACTTTAATTCTCTTTGTTGATTTTTTTGTGGTTTCCACCTGGCCGAAAGTTGTAAGGGCAGCAAATGCCAGGCAACCAGCCAATATTAATTTTGAATTCATTTTGTATTTAATTTTTGTTTTGGATTCCTTGTTAATGTTCAATACAAAGAAATCCGGTTAAGCGTTTATTTTAAATATTGATCATTAGGCAATGGCTTTTTCATAATTGGCACTTATTTGTTCCCAATTGATCACATTCCAGAAAGCGCCGATATAATCGGGTCTGCGGTTTTGATATTTTAGATAATAGGCATGTTCCCATACGTCTAGACCAAGTATTGGGGTTCCTTTACAATCGGCCACATCCATTAAGGGATTATCCTGATTTGCACTGGAACATACTGAAAGCTGTTTGTCAGCCTTGACGCATAACCATGCCCAACCTGATCCGAAGCGGTTGGCAGCGGCTTCGTTGAATTTGGTTTTAAAAGCTTCGAAAGATACAAAAGCCTTATCAATGGCATCGGCCAATTTGCCGGTAGGATTGCCACCACCATTAGGCGACATACACTGCCAAAAAAGATTATGATTGTAATATCCACCGCCATTATTGCGTAATACGGCAGGAGCCTTGCTTATATTGCTGAATATCTCATCCATTGACATGTTGGAGAATTCTGAATCGTTTAAAGCGGCGGTGAACTTGTCAAAATAAGCTTTATGATGCTTGGTGTGATGGATTTCCATTGTTTGACGATCAATATGAGGCTCGAGAGCGTCATAGGCATAGGGTAATTCGGCAAATTCAAATTTCATGATATATCTCCTTATTTTTGTGTTTAACGATTACTTAATTTAGAATCGTTATAAATAACAGTCGTTCGTGCCTTTTGTTTATTAGCGGAACAGTAATAAATATTAAAAAAAAGAATTACCTTCGCTACCCGTGATCAGATTTGATAGTTCCAGTGCAAGTAATTGTATATCAATGGCATTATTGAAAAACATGTTCAATTCCTGAATAAATAACCAATAAATGGAAAACTACAAACGTTTAAACAACATTGGAGGTGTAGTCGTATTTGCGATAGCCGCCATTGTTTACACCCTTACCCTTGAGCCAACAGCAAGTTGGTGGGATGCAGGTGAATATATTTCAACAGCCTTTAAGTTGCAGGTTGGCCATCCACCGGGAGCACCTTTATTTCAGATACTTGGCCGTTTCTTCTCATTATTTGCCGGAGGAAATGTTGAGAATGTCGCATACATGGTCAATTTCATGTCGGCATTGGTGAGCGCGCTTACCATAATGTTTCTCTTCTGGACAATAACTCATCTGGTAAAAAAGCTTGTTTCTACTGACAGTACAATGAATCAGAAAGAAGGAGCCATAGTATTAATCAGTGGTTTTATAGGAGCATTAGCCTATACGTTCAGTGATTCATTCTGGTTTTCGGCTGTTGAAGGTGAAGTATATGCCATGTCGTCCTTCTTTACGGCGGTAGTTTTCTGGGCAATCCTCAAATGGGAGGAGCAACAGAATGAAACCCATTCAATTAGATGGATCATATTCATTGCGTTCCTCATTGGTTTATCCATTGGAGTCCATTTGTTGAATTTATTGGCAATACCTGCCATTGCATTTGTATGGTATTTCAAGAAATACGATAAGGTTACATCAAAAGGGATAATCACTACCGCGTTGATTTCAATTCTGGTACTGGCAAGTATTATGTATATCATAATACCCGGAGTTGTTAGCCTGGCTGCTAAATTTGAATTATTCTTTGTTAATGCCATAGGTTTGCCATTTAATTCGGGCACCTTAATATATTTTCTCCTCATTATAGGAGGTTTGACCTATGGCATTTACTGGTCGCAAAAAAGAAGGAAGTTCATTGCCAACACCGTATTGTTATCACTCTCCTTTATCCTTATAGGTTACTCATCATTCCTGATGCTAGTAATAAGAGCCAATGCAAATACACCGATAAATGAGAACAATCCGGATGATGCCATCAGCTTATTGTCATATCTTAATAGAGAACAGTATGGCACATGGCCAATCTTTACCGGACAGTACTATAACTCACCCAATGATCCGCAAAAGCCCTCAACAGATGGTTCGCCGGTATATATAAGGGATAATAGCAAGGGGAAATATGTAATTACTGATGCGCGAAAGAACGCGATACCAAATTATGACTCCCGCTTTACAACGTTCCTACCTCGCATGTATAGTTCACAGGCCAATCATGTTAGAGCCTATAAGAGTTGGGGCAAGGTTGAAGGTCGACCCATAAGCATAACAAACGAGAGGGGGCAGCAGGAAGTAATATATAAGCCTACGTTCACTGAGAATCTAAGGTTTTTATTCCGCTATCAAATGGGCCACATGTATTTCAGATACTTCATGTGGAATTTCAGTGGTCGCCAGAATGATATTGAAGGCCATGGAGGAATTAAGAATGGTAATTGGATCAGCGGTATCACAGCCCTGGATGAAATGCGTTTGGGAAAGCAGACGGATTTACCGGCAAGTATGCAAAGTCATGCACGCAATACATACTTCTTATTGCCTCTCATACTTGGAATAATTGGAATGCTTGCCCACTTCAGCAGGAACTATAAGGATGGGGTAATTGTGGCTTTGTTATTCTTCATGACCGGGATTGCCATAGTGTTGTATCTGAATCAAACGCCATTCCAGCCAAGAGAAAGGGATTATGCCTATGCGGGTTCGTTCTATGCCTTTGCTATCTGGTTGGGTGTTGGGGTGTATTCCATCTACAGCTATATGAAGAAGTATATTTCGGCAAACATTGCCCTGCCCATAACTGCCGTATTGACATTAGTGGTTCCGGTAATCATGCTTGCTGAAAACTATGATGATCATGACCGGTCAGGTAAATATGCTGCAAGGGACTTTGCAACCAACTACCTTAATTCATGTGGCAAGAATGCCATACTCATTACTCACGGTGATAATGATACGTTCCCCCTTTGGTATGCACAGGAGGTGGAAGGAGTAAGAACAGACATCAGGGTAGTAAACTATATGCTGTCGTCGGGTGATTGGTATGTGCATCAGCTGGCACGTAAGATTTATGATTCAGAACCACTCAGATTCCAACTGACACCTGAACAATACAATAAAGGGGTAAATGAGATATTGCCTGTTTATGAGCAGACATCAGAGCGGGTAGAGCTAAAGGAGATCATGAATTTTATAGCAAGTGATGACCCGCGGAGTAAAATACCCATGAACAATGGTGAGCAGCTTAACTTTGTTCCTACCCGTAAAATAAGGTTAACAGTAAATAAGGAAAACGCTATCAAGAGCGGCATTGTCCCATCATATATGGCTGATAGTACGCTGCCTTACATTGACTGGGACATACAGGCCAACTATCTATACAAGAATGATATTATGCTGATGGATTTCCTTGCCAACAACAATTGGGAACGGCCACTCTATTTTGCCAGCCCTTCAAGTGTCAGCAAGGTTTTTGATCTGGATAAATACTGTCACCAGACGGGTGTTGTATATAAGTTTATACCTGTTGTTGCTACTGAATATTATAAAGGATTAGGCGGTGTAGATGAGGTAGCCAGCTATGATATTCTTATGAACAAGGCAAAGTGGGGTAATCTGAATGATCCGGAGGTGAAGGTTGACCGGGAAAGCGCAAGAAACCACATGATGGCCAAGCAAAGTTACCTTCGTTTAGCCCAGGCGTTGGTTGCAAAGAACAAGAATACAGAAGCTATAGCAGTGGTGGATCGGCTGGTAAAGGAGTTCCCAAATGAGAAGTTTACCTTTGATCTTTACATGCTTCCACTGATTGATGTTTACTATAGGGCCGGTGACACGCTTAAAGCCAATAATTTCCTCATGACTTTAGCGAAGGTATATGGTGATAACCTTACATTCTACAATCAGGTTGATCCTAAATTTGCCTCTTTCTACAAGGAAGATTCTGAAGAAGCAATGATGGTTATTGCCCGCTTGTTCAGCGTAGCAAAACAGAACAAGCAACCTCAACTGATTAAGGAATTGGAGAGTCAGTATATACTTCCTGATGAATTAATTCAAATGTTTAACTAAGGGTTGTAATTCAGTTAACTGTAAAATCGAAAACAACAGATGGATGATTCCTTAAAGAAAAAGATTCTCAATCAATAAAAGAAAAGACGCCTTACAAGGCGTCTTTTCTTTTATTCTCCTGCAACTGTCCTGCAAATCTATGCACCGGGTTTCTATGTTTATAAACTGAATTATTTGAGTTTAGAAGGCTCCTTTTGTTTTCTCCAAAGCAAGTAGACGCCAAATAATATAAATGGAAGAGAGAGCCACTGCCCCATGTTCAGCATCATATTGTTTTCAAAAGCCACTTGCGGTTCTTTTAGGAATTCAATAAGGAACCTCACACCGAAAAGGACAATAAGGAATATACCGAAGATGTGGCCAGGGCGCATGGTTGTGTAATGTTTACGGTAAAAGTTAAGCAGCACAAAGAACAATATAAGATAGGAGAGGGCTTCATATATTTGGGTTGGATGTCGAGGATCAACCTGACCGTCTCTTACGAAGACAAAGCCCCATGGGAGTGAAGTAAGATGTCCATATATTTCACTGTTCATAAGATTGCCCATGCGAATAAAGAAGCCTCCCAAGGCAACTACAATCACTACCCTGTCAATCACCCACCAATATGTTTTTCCTGTTTTTTTGACATAAAACCAGATTGCCAACAGAATTCCAATAGCTGCACCATGGCTGGCAAGGCCTCCCTGCCAAATAGCCAATATCTTTAATGGATTACTTAAATAATAGGCTGGTTCATAAAAGAAAACATGACCAAGGCGGGCTCCAATAACAGTTCCTATGATCACATAGGTAGCCAGTTTATCAAGAAGTTCCACCTTAAGCCCTTCACGTCTGAATACCAGACGTTCAAGAACAACATACCCCAAAAGGAATGCAAGTGCGAAAAACAAACCGTACCATCTCACCTGAACGGCACCTAACTTAACTATGATTGGGCTAACATCCCAGACTATCTGACTTAAGATCATATAATATATATTTTGCTTGCAAAGGTATAGAATAACCATTTAACAATGCAGTAGGTTCAATGATTAACTTATTTTGTATTATTCAAAGTCAAGCTATGGATCAAACGACTGATGACAGGCTTATAGGAGTGTTTGTCATGGTCAATAATAAAACCGGTAGTTTGGTCAACTTTCATCAGACATTCAGTAATTGAAAAGTGATCCTGTTGAGCTGTTACAAGCCGATTTTCAGCATCGCCCTTAAATGCGAGATACTCCTGCTCGGTTTGTCCGGGAGTTGGTATGCATATTATCCTGTTGCCGGTAAACGCCAAGTCCATCAAGGTACTGTATCCACCTCTGCAGATTACCACAGGACCTTTCCTTAGGATAGTTTCCATTAATTTACTTTGCAAATGATCAACAACAGTCAAATTATCTTTTATTACTGTGGAAGTTGAAGTACCGGTGACTCCGCGTATTAGGAGACTATTCAGTGGTAATATGGCTAATTGCTGAAGAAGCATCCCTTCAAGGTGGCTGCGAAAAGGTTCAGGGCCCGAAAGCAGTGCCACCAGATCAAAGTTCTGCGATAAAGCTTCCGGTAAATCCGACTGATCAGCTTTACCACTTCCGGGATGGCCTTGATCAAACCTGCTCAAAGGACCAATGTATGTTA
>JAEYXG010000013.1 GCA_023428585.1 Bacteroidota bacterium | reverse complement strand
GGTTTCTTTACCATTGGCAGTTCCAACGACAGCACCGTCACCATCAAATGGGTAGCCACCACACCCCAATCGCTCATTGGCACCTCCACTATGCTGGAGCTCATTTTCATTGTCGGAAAGGAAGATGGCGATATCTCATTCGTGACATCTGAATCATGGTTTAGAAACAGTAACGGTAATATCCCAACCGTCTTTACTGGAACTGATATCACACTGTTCCCTCAGATGTCTGTAATTATTGAAGAAATTGACGCTACTTGTCCCGATGCCTGCGATGCCAATATTGCAGCATTTGTCAGGGGTGGCTTAAAGCCTTATGAGTTCCTATGGCAGGGTGTTCCCTCTGTTTTCGACAGTGTAGTTGCAGGTGCCTGCGGTGGCATCAACAATCTCAACATTACTGATGCCAATGGTTGTGTACTCGATACCAACTTTAACGTCAGCGTCCTTGAAGCTTCTGTTGTTGAACTCCTTACTGATCCTGATACTGTATACATACAAAACCCGGTGGTTGATTTCTCTTTTACCGGTGACCAGAGTGTAGTCGACTGGCTATGGGATTTTGGCGATGGATCGCAGGGTTCCAGGGAACAGGCTCCAAAGCATCTCTACAGTTCTGCCGCCAATCCTGAGATTGAAAAATTCTCGGCAGTATTACACATAGTAAATGAAAGCGGTTGCAGTGACACAATCTCCGTTGCCTTGCCGGTTAGCGAAGCTAATCTGTTCATTCCCAACGTCTTTACACCCGGCGGCAACGACCAAATCAACAATTACTTCAAGATCACCAAGGAAGAAGAGGGCCAGAAGATTCCCATTGATTCTGAGTTTATCCGAATGGAGCTAATCGTTCTCGACAGATGGGGACGTAAAGTATACGACAATAACAACTACAAGAACAATTGGGATGGTGATAACCTGCCCGAAGGAACCTATTACTATCGTCTAAACACCTTCGGATACTTCAAAAACGAAAGTTTCAAGGGAGCTGTCACCATACTTCGATAAATTAGTATCTTTCATTATTTCTGTCCCCATAATTCGTTGAATACAAATGAATCAGTGGAGCTTTTACCTCACTTCGAAAGATAGAAATGCTTCAGGGGAAAAGTATCATTACTCCTTGACCACAAAAGTACCAGGAAAGCAAAAACAGGCCCAGAACAATCTGCAATGTTACCTTGTAAAATCCATTTTTGACACTTCCACGCCTTCAAGGGCAAGTAATTCATTTTCAAGTTTGAGCCATTCCGATACTTCACCGGTGAGTTCAAGAATGATCAATCCACCTATTCCCTTATCATCATCATCTGATTCATTGAGACCGAGGCGGGTTTTAATGGAACAGCCGTAGTTGGTAAGTATTTTCTGTACCTGTGTGGCAACCTGCATCCTATTGATTACATTAATACCTAGTATTCTTATCATTGTCATAATAGCAGAGAGTTAAAGAATAAATGACATTTGCTGCATTTCAACGCCTTCAATTTTCATAATCACACTTTCAAATTCCACCCAGTCGCTTTCATCACCTATGAGTGTAAGGATGATCACGCCGGTACGGCTACATGTATTTTCATTAAGTTCATGAAAGCCAAGCCTGCTTCTGATGAGATGGGCATAGGCTGTTAGTGTTGTCTGCAGGCGACCTGCTTCCTTAATCCGGTCACGGATTAGTAATCCAATGATACGTGTTTGTTTCATTTTATTGTCACTTAATAGTTCATTAGAAATAGATATCGCGTTTCCCACCCTTGATCAGGTCCAGTCTCTTTTGCAGCTCTTCAATATTAACCGCATCACTATGTCCTGTAAGCTCTTTGATATTCCTTTCAATCACCTGCCAACCTTTATCCTTAGTTTCAGCCGGGGCATAATCTTCAAGGTATTCAGCCAGAGTCAGCATGGCATTGGGTGAACAGAAACGTTTTATGAAACCCGGAACAGAGAATTCCATAAAGTGCTCGCCTGTGCGCTGCAAACGATAGCAGGCAGTACAGAACGATGGCAGGAAGTCCTTTTCAAGCAACTCATCAATGATCTCGTTGAGTGAGCGGTTATCATTGATCTGAAACTGTTCCCTGTTGAGATTCTGTCGTTCGTTGATTGATTCTTCTGCATACGAGCCAATTTCGAGCTTTGTGCCGCCATCTATCTGTGAAACACCGAATTGAATAACCTCTTCCCTAAGTTTTGCCGGTTCACGGGCCGTGAGTATCATACCGGTATAAGGTACTGCCAGTCGGAGTATAGCCACTAGCCTTGCAAAGTCCTCATCACTTACCGAGTAGTCATCACCAACTTTCTTTGATGATGCGTCCTTAATACGGGGGAAGGAGATGGTGTGTGGCCCAACATTATAGCAGGCTTCCAGGTGGTTGGTATGGCGAACCAGCCCCAATACCTCAAAACGCCAGTCATACAATCCGAACAGTGCGCCAATGCCCACATCATCAATGCCAGCCTCCTGTGCCCTGTCGAGCGAAGTTAATCTATATTCATAATTTCGTTTTACGCCTCCAAGGTGATAAAGTTTATATGCTTCGGGGTGGTATGTTTCCTGGAATATCTGGTAAGTGCCAATACCGGCCTCTTTCACTGTTCTGAAGCCATCAATCTCCAGCGGAGCGGCATTGATGTTAACCCTTCTTATTTCCCCCGGCCCCTTTTTTACGCCATATACCGTACGAACGGTATGTGCGATATACTCGGGTGAATATTCAGGGTGTTCTCCATAAACAAGTATCAATCTCTTCTGCCCGTTGTCTTCCAGCGCTTCCACCTCGTGTACCAGTTCAGCATCGGTAAGTGTTTTGCGTATGGCTTCCTTATTTGATGTGCGGAATCCGCAATACTGGCAGTTGTTAATACATTTGTTGCCTACATACAGCGGGGCGAAAAGCACTATTCTGTTGCCATAAACTCTCTTCTTAAGTTCACGTGCGCCCTCCTTTATTTCATCCACCAACTCCTTGTCGGTGGCATTGATGAGCACTGCAGTCTCTTCCAGTGTAAGGCGCTGTTTGTTTAGCGACTTGGCAATAATTTCCCTGACTCTTTTCTTGTCAGCTTTGGTTTCATTGATTAAACTCCACAATTCATCGGGATCAATGAAGGGCTTCATCCTTTGATCGGGAATACGGCATTTTTCAGGATTAAATATCATGATATTATTTGTAAAAACTATTATTGAATCGATACTGCAAAGGTACGAAATTTAAAGGGGAGATTGTCCTGCAAATCGGTAAAGAATACTTGCTTTTCCACTTTTTTTCATCATTTTTCTTACCGCTCTTTATCCATTGATTAAAATATCCTGAACTTACCGATCGGGTTGTTTGAACCAAACCAGAATTCTGTCAACTTATCCGGTTGACGTATTCAATAATTTATCCGGTTGACGTATTCAATTCCAATCAATGTAGCAAGGATTACAACTCCACTACCAGATTATCGTATGCAAGATGAACATTGGGTGGGAGCCTCTGTTCCACCTCTTCATACAATCCGAGGAAATGGCTTATGTGTGTTATATAAGCCCGTTCAGGTTTAATCTGTTCAATAAGTTCAAGGGCTTCACCCAATGAGAAGTGCGATACATGCTTTGAATTCCGGAGCGCATTTACTACCAGTACGCTTGAGCCTCTGATCTTTTCTTTTTCTTCTTCATCAATAAAGCTCGCATCTGTGATATAGGTGAGATCGCCAATTCGGTAACCCATGATAGGGAGCTTGTTGTGCATAATCCGTATGGGTTGTATCACTGTATCAGCAATACTGAAACTGGCATCATCAATCTCGTGAACCGTAAGCTGGGGTGCTCCAAAGTAGCGGCTTTCTGAAAAGATATAGGGGAATTCCGTCATTATGGCCTCCATCACATGCCTGGTGCCATAAATGGGTATATTCTTGTTAAGTACATAATTGAAGGCCCTTATGTCATCCAGCCCGGCTATATGATCCCGGTGTTCATGGGTAAACAACACGGCATTGATGTCTTCCACATTCTGTTTCAGCATCTGGAACCTGAAATCGGGACCACAGTCAATGACGATGTTCTGACCGTCAACACTTATCATAGCCGACGTCCTGAACCTCTTGTCGCGCGCATCTTTCGATTTACATACAGGACAATTGCATGCTATTACAGGCACCCCTATGGAGGTCCCTGTCCCAAGGAATGTAAGCTTCATTTGTTTATGCCCTGTCATTTCTGGTTTTCTTTATACCGGGTTATCCAATCATTTTCATTTCACATTCAACTGCTAATATATCAGCTCTTCCACCTCTAGCAAGTCGTTTGCCAATCGCAGCTGCATCTCTTCCTTGCTATTGAAGTCGAGTTCATTACGAATCCTCTTAACGAAGAACACGGTAGCCTCCTTGCCCATGAGCATCTTATGAATTGAGGCCTTTTCAATTACCGGTTTACTGCCAGGCAGCATACAGGCAGGTGCGGCGTCTTCCTGTCCCTGTTCCTCAAACAGGTGAAGGTCGAGATGAATCTCTTCCATCTTTCTGGTTTCGGGGGGCAGTGAGTTCTTTATGTTGAGTATTCCCTTATAGTAAGTATTATCCACAAGTACGCTAACCGCATAAACACCGTCGGGAGGTACCAGTTTGCTGTCTTCTGTAACCGGAATGCGATAGGTAGGGAAGTTGAGTATCTTTAAGGAAGCGCTTCCCTCACACAGTTCACCAATGATGATGTAAAGGTGATCCAAATAAGCATTGGCTCTTTGTATCTTGCCTTCAAGCAATGCCTTGCGTATGAGGGTTGAACTTACCGTTTCCTGATGTATGTCCTGTTCAGGTATCTCCTCCACTCCGAAGCTATAGTATTGTCCAAGCTCATACAAGTAGTCGAAATTACCTTCCCTGTTATGGCCGAAGTGGTGATTGAAGCCAATGACCACTTTACTTGCGTGCAACTTGTTCACCAGTATGTTACGTATGAAGTCAATGGATGATATTTCAGAAAACTTCTTGGTAAATTTCACTATTATCAAATGATCCAGCCCAGTCTTTGAGAGCAGCTCAATCTTTTCACGCTGTGAGTTTATGAGGAGCAGGTTCTTACCGGCTGTCTCCGGGAAGAGTACCTTTCGGGGATGCGGATGAAAGGTAATCAGCACCGACTCTCCGTGAATAATGGCCGCTATTTCATTTATGCGGTTGAGTATGGTTTTATGTCCTATGTGCACTCCATCAAAGGAGCCTGTGGTAATTACAGGATTCTTCAGATTGTCAACATTCTCAAAACCGTAATGAATCTTCATCAGGAGCAAACAGGTTAGGCTTTTTTAACAAAATAGGCAATCTTCTCAAGCATGGTAATCACATCGTACTCCTGCAGATAAACATGTGATGGTACGTTCAGCGGCTTGGGGGAGAAGTTGAATATTCCCCTTATGCCGGCCATTACGAGTGTCTCAGCCACTTCAACGGCAAATTCACCGGGCACAGATATTACGGCAATTGAAATCCCCTCTTCTCTAATAATATCAACCATCCGGTCAATATGGTAGCAGGGCACGCCCGCGTATATCTTGTCAACTTTCTCACTGTTGGAGTCAAAGGCTGCAACAATGGTAAGTTTGGTTCTTTTGCCGCTAAAGTAGCCCATTATTGACCTACCCAGGTTACCTATGCCAACAACCGCTATCTTCTGTCCATCGCGGGTATCAATGATCTTTCCAATGATATCAATGAGTTCCTTAACATCATATCCCTGTCGCAGGGTTCCGGTATATCCAATGAGCATGATGTCGCGCCTCACCTGCACGGGTGTTATATGAAGCATATTGGCTATCTCGTGCGAGAAGATGTGGTGTTTGCCGCTAGCATGGTATGTAAGCAAAGCACGGCGGTACATGCTAAGTCTTTCTACTGTTTTGTCGGGTAGTTTTTTATTTGTCATCATTTAAGTCAGTTTAATTAATCGGGAAAGTTATTATAAAAGTAGTTCCCTTATCAGGAATGCTCTGCACTTCAATTTCACCATGATACATATCAGTAATTTTCTTCATAATTGACAAACCAAGCCCTGAGCCTGTAATATTCTTGGTTTTCTGATTCTTGATCCTCACAAAATCCTGGAATAGCTTACCTTTTTCCTCATCGGTCATTCCAATTCCTGTATCGCTAACCTTAACCTCAATATACTCTTTATGGGCCTTGATGAAAACATCCACTCTACCGCCGTTCTTATTATATTTAACAGCGTTTGATATAAGATTATTGAAAATGATCTCAATCTCATTGGGATCGGCATCCATGAGCACCTTTTCCTTGGTATTGAGGTAGAGGTCCACATCTTTCTGAATGGCATAGGGCCGCATGGTGTCAATTGAAATCAAAGCGATCTTTGAAATATCCACTGCCTGCAAGTGTTGAACCGGTTGGCCTGATTCAATTTTTGTGAGATCTAGCAGGTCCATGATGAGGCTTCGCATACCATTGATTCGTTCAAGTGATCGGTCAATCATCTCCTTGTAGGCGTTTATATCGTTGCCAAACTGCCTATCGTTCATCATCTTGAGGTATCCTTCAATAGCATTGATGGGGGCTTTCAGCTCGTGGGAGAGGACAGAGAGGAACTGAAACCGTATTTGTTTGCCGGCTTTGTTCATCTTTTGTGTCATTCTCTTTAGGAACAGCTGTTTGGTAATATTTTCAATGGAAGCGCGCAATTCCTGTGGTGTAAAGGGCTTGGGTATGAAGTCGTAGGCTCCATCACGGGTTGCCTTTACAGCCAACTCCAGTGAGGCATACGAGGTAATCATCACCACGATGATATCATACAGCTTCTTCTTGACATATTCAAGCACCTCCACTCCTTGTATGCCCGGCAGTTTATTATCGAGGAGTATGATGTCGGGCATCTCGTTTTCAATGATCTCAATGGCTTCTTCACCGGTAGCAGCCTCCAATACAACAAATTCTATGTGTTCATCCATAAATGGATAATCCACCTTGAAGTTCTGCAATATGCGGTGGGTCCCCATTCGTATGCCGGGTTCATCATCCACGACCAGTATCTTGTATTCCGCCATCTTCTATATTTTAAGCAGTTTGTTGATCTCCCTGTGCAGCTGATCGGCCCTTATACCCTTGTCAAGAAAGAGGTCAGCCTTGATCCATTGCTGGTCATCATCCCTGTTCATCTCAAAGGTCATTCCCGTTTCAGCAGTCACCGCAGTGGCAATAATGATCGGCACATCGGGGTACTTGCGTTTTATTTTGTAGGCGAGTATGAAACCGCTGTCGTCATTTTCCATCATGAGGTCAAGTATGGCCAGATCGGGTTTCAATGTTTCAATAATGGTCTCTGCCTCTTTCTGTCCTTCGGCTGTCACCGTTTCAAAACCAAACTGTTCCACCTTTAATCGTATCTGGAACAGGTAATCCATATCATCATCGACAATCAGGATTGTTTTTTTTGTTTTACTCATGTCTTTTCAATTATTTCGTCAGTCTTATTTGCTGCTAGTCGTGGCAATGTTATGGTGAATGTTGTGCCTGTAGGGCCCTTCAGGCTATCGGCATTAGAGGTAACCTGAATATTGCCCTTGTGCATTTTTACTATTCCATATATAATGGGTAATCCCAAGCCAGTACCCTTACCTACCTGTTTGGTGGTGAAGAAGGGGGTGAACAGCTTGCCCATGTTCTCTTCTGTGATGCCCAACCCGGTATCCTTGATATGAATCACTATATCCTGCGGTGAATCATTTATCACCACATTGATTCGCCCCCCCGTTGAAGGCATGGCCTCCACCGAGTTCTTGAGGAGGTTAGTGAATACCTGTCCCATCTGGTCATAATCGAGGTTGATTGAAGGATTGGCCACATTCGACTCCAATGAGACCTTTATATTGGCTGGTACTATCACTGCACTTATTGATCTTTCAATGAGGCGGTTAATGTTAACCTCGTTGAGGTTTACCTGGTTCTTGCGTGCAAAATTAAGCAATCCGCCAACAATCTTCTTGCAGCGTTCAGCCTGTTCCACAATGAGGTCAAGATCCTTGTGTATGGGGTCATCAGCAGGCGCCTCATCCTTGAGTATATTGCTATACATGGTAATAATACCCAACGGGTTGTTGAGTTCATGGGCAATTCCTGCAGAGAGTTGGCCCATACCGGCAAGCTTCTCCGATTGCTTGAGTGCCTCCTGTGTATTGGCAAGCTTCTCCCTTGATATATTAAGTTCCCTGATATAGTTGTGCAGGTTCTCAATGGCATAGGGCAAGCACATTTCGTGTTCGGCCAGTCCCCTAATTATCGCAATGGCATGGTCTTCGCACGAGTCATAACCGCAGGCTCCACAGTCCAAATGGTCTTGTGGTTCAAACTTGCCCATCTTATTCAGCACTTCAGTAATGGTTTCCTCGTCAGGTCTACTGAGCCGCTTATCCCTATTGGTGAATTCTCTTGTGAGGCAAAGCGTGCTGTACTCTTCAATGTTTTTTTCCCACTGCTTGTTGTCAAGCAGCTCCAATTTATTGAGCACATAGTCGCTCACACTTGCTCTTTTGCGGTAGCGCTTGCTGCTGGAGGAGAAGAACGGGTAAGGTGACATGCCCGGCCCCATAATGCAGCCTTCACAGCAAAGAAGTTCCAGGTGCGCCTGTGAACCGGGATTGTTCTCAAATTCCTTGATGGCGTCCTGGAAGTCACGTCTTCCTTCGGCTATGATGATGTTGTGCTCAAAAATATCCTCCCTTAACTCCATGGTATTGAGCAATCCCCTGCTTATGGGAAAAATAGCTCCCTTGCCTCCCAACGGGGGGTCAAAGTCGGTGGGCTGTACGCTGTTGGGTGTGAGCTTCCTGTTGCTGAGCATCTCACGCAATTCCCTGAAAGTAAGTGCCGCATCTATCTCGGTGGTCTCATCCTTCTTGGCTATGCAGGGTCCTATAAACACAATCCTGAGGTCATTGCCATACTTCTTGCGCATAACCCTTGACATGGCTACCATAGGAGAAACCAGATGCGACAGGCTTTCAATGAGATTGGGGTGATAGTGCTCAATGTAACTGACTATAGCCGGACAGTCGGACGAAATCACCGGCAGAGAGGTCGAGTTGTTGTATACTTTTTTGTATTCACGAGCTACCAGATCGGCGCCGAAGGCCACTTCCGCCACGTAATGGAATCCAATGGCACGGATCATCGAAACCAGATGACGGTGGTTGATTATTTCATTGAACTCCGCAGGGAAGCTGGGTGCTATCAAAGCTGCAATCTTATCACCGGTTGCAAGTAGCTGCTCCACTATGTCAGTCTCCCGCCTGAACACCTTGGCATTTTGGCTGCATACCTTTATGCAGTTGCCACAACCAATGCAACGGTCAGAGATCACTTCCGCCTGTCCGTTGATTATCTTTATGGCCTTCGCAGGACATTCACGCACACAGGTATAGCATACCCGGCACCTCTCCTTGATGGTGCTAACAAGTGGCCGTTTTGCCTGTATATCTTCTGTTACCATAATCAGTGTTGTATGCGCTTTTGTTTGCCTTTCAATCCATTTAAATCATTATCATTAATGCCATTCGTTGGTAGCTGCCAATAGTCTTGCCCATTCCATGCTCATAACGATACTTCCCTTTTCTTATAGGTAGTGTAGAGAAGGTTTCTTGAGAGTTCTCCTCCCGGAGTACCAAGGAACTCGCGGTATAGGTCAACTATTGCAGGGTTTTTATGGGCCGACTTGATGGGATCTTTCTCATCATTATCATAAATGGCCTTTATTCTTGTTTTTATTGCATTCAGGTCCTCTGCAAAGGGCTGTCCACCACCGTTTACACAGCCGTATGGGCATGCCATCACTTCAATGAAATGGATGTCATCTCTTCCTGCCCTCAACTCTTCAATGATCCTTGCAGTCTGCTTAACAGTATTAACCACTGCAAAACCCAGCTTGAACTCTCCTATCTTGACATGGTACTCCTTATAATCCTTTATATTCCGTAACTCATTGATTTTTGGCTGTGGCATATCCTTGCCCGTTATTCTTTGGTAGAAAGTGCGTACCAATGATTCGGTAAGACCGCCCGACACGCCCATCAGCTTACCGGCCGAACTCTGCACATGGAAGGGAAAGTCGGCAATTTCCGGCTCCAGTTGGTGGGTATCTATTCCATTGAGGCGTATAAACTGCACAAATTCGCGGGTTGTCAGCACCGCATCCACATCACTGATGCCCTTCTGGGTCATCTGCTCTCGCTTCGATTCAAACTTACGGGCCGTGCAGGGCATGGC
>JAEYXG010000285.1 GCA_023428585.1 Bacteroidota bacterium | reverse complement strand
ATTCACTGCCTATGAATCTCCAGGTACTTAACCTCTCATACTTCCCATTTGAAAGAGGGCCATACAATTATGATGTATTACCTACCGGTGTTTCATCAGGCTTGAATGAAAGTGGCTTACTTGAGGACCCCGCATCACGTTGGGCAGGAATAATGCGCAAAATTGAATCAACTGATTTTGAAGCAACCAATGTTGAATATATAGAATTCTGGTTGATGGATCCTTTCTCGGAAGATACACTCCACACTGGTGGTGATTTATATTTCAACCTTGGTGATATATCTGAAGATATTCTCCCTGATGGAAGAAAGAGCTATGAGAATGGACTGCCAACCAGTGAAACAATAACCAATGTTGACACTACAATATGGGGGCGTGTTCCAACCTTACAATCGCTGGTCAACGCATTTGACAATGATATCAATGCACGTCCATTCCAGGACGTAGGATATGATGGACTGCGTGACCAGGACGAACTTTCATTCTTCGACACTACATACGTTCAAAAGATTGCCAACCAGTTCGGAACAGTATCAACCGCATATTACAATGCCTCAACAGACCCCTCTGCTGATAATTATCACTTCTTTAGGGGTGCTGATTACGATGCCGATCCCCGCTATAGCAGTATAATTGAACGATATAAAAAGTATAATGGTACAGAGGGTAATTCACCGGCATCAGAGCAGTCATCTGAACAATTCCAAACGCAGGCAACCACACTGCCTAATGTTGAAGATATAAATCGCGACAATACCCTTAATGAACAAGAACGCTACTTTCAGTATCAAGTAAGGCTTGATCCCGACAATATGAGGGTTGGGCAAAACTACATTGTTGATATCCAAACCCCGGATGAACCTATCAAGTTAGAGAACGGAAAGACCGCTGATGTCAAGTGGTACCAATTCAAAATTCCCGTTCAGAGTCCTAGCAAGGTGGTTGGCAATATTCAGGATTTCAAGAGCATACGCTTCATGAGGATGTTCCTCAAGAACTTTGAACAGGAAGTGGTATTGCGTTTTGCCACTCTAGAACTGGTTCGAGGAGAATGGCGTAAATATTACGACAATTTGCTAGCCCCCGGAGAATACAACCCCGATCCTAACCAGAGTCTCACTTCATTTGACATCTCATCAGTAAATATCGAAGAAAACAAAGGAAGAGACAATGTCAATTACAACCTTCCTCCTGACATAGAACGCGAGATCAACGTTGGTACAACCAATCTTACTGAGTTGAATGAGCAGTCAATGGTACTTAAAGTTTGTGACCTATTGGACGGTGATGCACGTGGCGCCTATAAGACTACAGATTTTGACTTCCGTCAGTATAAGAGACTGAGAATGTACGTTCACGCTGAAAAGGTTAGAGAACAGCAAGAACTGGCAACCGGCGACCTGACTGTTTTTGTACGCCTTGGTTCTGACTTTACAGAAAATTACTATGAATATGAACTTCCGGTGGAGTTCACCCCTTGGAATACTTCATACAATGAACAAAGAGCCATTTGGCCTTTGGCAAATGAATTTAATATTGAACTTCAAAAACTGGTTGATGCCAAACAGGCAAGAAACAGTTCAATGGGAACCCCCGGTTCTATGGTCACTGTTGTTACACCATATGAAGTTTTTGATGGCGGGAACAAGATAACGGTTGTTGGTATGCCCAGCCTCAGTGATGTAAAAGCATTTATGATTGGTGTTAGAAATCCCAAGAAACAAACCTTCAACGACAACGATGATGGTGAGCCCAAATGTGCAGAGATCTGGGTAAATGAACTTCGCCTGACCGACTTTGATGAAAAGAGTGGTATGGCAGCTACCGCCCGTATAGCAGCCAATCTGGCTGACCTGGGTAATATTGTTGTTTCAGGCGCCTACTCCACTCCCGGATTTGGGAGCATAGAGAAGAAAGTTAATGAACGGCAGCAAGAAACCAGTGGTCAATTTGATATTGCCTCCAATATCCAGTTAGGAAAATTCTTCCCCGAGAAAAGCGGTATAAAGATACCAATGCACATTGACTATTCAGAACTGCGCATGACTCCCAAGTATAATCCTCTCGATCCTGATATCCTGTATAAGGATCAAATCAGGGAACTTGAACAGGATGCAAGAGACTCCATACGCAATAAGGTTCAGGATATTACAAAAAGAAAGAATATAAATTTCGTCAATGTACGTAAGGAGAAAGTAGGTAATATAGGCAAACCGAAAATCTATGATATTGAGAATTTTGATTTCACCTATGCATATAGCGAGATCTATCATCAAAATATTGATATACAATATGACCGTCGCAAGCAATATCGGGGTGGATTAGGTTATAATTTCATCAATAATCCAAAACCTGTCAGGCCTTTCAACAGGATTAAGATGTTTCAGGGTAAGGCATTTACCATAATAAAAGACTTTAACTTTTATTACATGCCTAAGATGTTCTCATTCCGTACAGATATGAATCGCCAATACAATGAGAAACTGCTGCGAAACAAGAGTGAAGCATTAATAATTCTTGAACCTACTTACATCAAGATGTGGGATTGGAATAGAATTTTTGATTTAAAGTATGATCTGGCCCAATCACTTAAATTGGAGTATCAGGCAAATGCCAATGCCTATATCAATGAGCCCCCCGGAAGGATTGACAGAAACCTTGATGATTATCAGGCAAGAAAAGATTCAATTTGGGATGAGGTAATGAATTTCGGTACCATGAACCGCTTTACCCAGAACTTTAGCCTCAACTATGTTCTGCCAATCAACAAAATACCTCTGTTTAATTGGTTAACACTGAACACACGCTATAACAGCACTTTCAGATGGGATGCTTCACCTATTTCCATTCAGGAGATTATGGGTAACACCATTGAAAACTCAAATACCGTCAATATTAATGGAAATGCCAGACTTACCAACCTTTATAATAAGGTAGGTTTCTTAAGAAAAATAAATCAAAAATCAGGCAGTAACACCCGTCAGCAGGCTGCAGGAGCTAGACGTTTCTCTCCCGATAAGCCTGAAGAAAAGGACAATACTGCTGCAGTGCAGGATACTACAAAAAAGAGTAATACCGGCAAAGTGGCGAAAGCATTAGGAATTGGAGTTGTTAAAATCATTACCGGATTTAAGGATGTACAATTTACATATACCGAATCAAATGGTACGTTATTACCCGGGTTTACTCCTAAACCTGAGCTTATTGGGAACCGTATGAGTGATATGGCTCCTGGGCTTGGCTTTGTTTTTGGTAGTCAGGAAGACATTCGTTATGAAGCAGCCAGGAATGGATGGATATCGGCAGATACCCTGCTTAATAATGCATACATAACAAGACTCACAAGAGATCTGACCGGTAGGGCAACTTACGAACCGTTTCCTGAATTTAGAATAGAGTTTAATGCAGAGAAAAAGGAATCATTTGGACATCAGGAGTACTTTAAAGCTAATGCGGAAGGAGTCTTCTCTCCCAGCGGTGAGCAGGAACGCGGGTCATTCAGTATTTCGTTCTTCTCATTGAAAACAGCATTTGTTAAAGATGGTGATGAAAACATATCACCCACCTTCGAGGAGTTTAAAAATAACAGGAGAGTTATAGCCGCCCGCTTAGGAGCCATGAATCCGGCATCTGCCGGAATTAATGACACTACCGGTTACCCTGTTGGCTATGGTCCAGGTTCCCAGGAGGTGCTGATTCCTGCTTTTCTTGCAGCCTATTCCGGACAATCAGCAACCAGTGTTAGCTTATCTGCATTCCCCAAAATACCAATACCCAACTGGCGGTTTACATATACCGGCTTGTCTAAACTTCCTTTCTTAAAGGATCACTTCAAGCAATTTAATATAGGTCACTCATATCGGTCAACCTATGCTGTAGGGTCATATATTACCAATATTGACTTCCTGGAATCAATGGGCTTCCCTTCAACTTTTGATGTTGCCGGCAATTTCATTCCCAAGAACAGAATTGAAATTGTAACTATATCAGAGCAATTTGCCCCATTGTTCAATATAGATATGACCTGGAACAACAGTTTGCTTACCAAAATAGAATTTAAAAAATCGCGAAGCTTATCACTGAGTTTTGTCAATAACCAGTTAACTGAAGTCTCAAACAATGAGGTAATTATTGGATTAGGATACCGATTCAAGGATGTTAAGCTGAATTTGTCAAGCGGTGGAAGGCGTCAACAATTGAAAAGTGATCTTAACATTAAAGCTGATCTCTCGATTCGTGATAACAAGACAGTTTTACGACGGTTGGATGAAGCAATTAACCAGATTTCAACCGGTAACAGGATGGTGTCAATTAATACGTCGGCTGATTACGTTATCAATCAACGATTTAATATCCGGTTATTCTTTGATAAAACCATAACAAATCCATTTGTGTCGAATCAGTTTGACAATTCAACCACAAATGCCGGCATCAGTTTACGATTCACATTGGCTCAATAAAATAAATATCCCAAAGAAAGATATAAATTGTTGTGCAGGAATAATAGGTTTTGTTAATTTTGACGAAAATTAAAACTCTTAAATATTATAAAGACATGAACATCCCAGTCGACCTAAAGTACACAAAAGATCACGAATGGATCAGGCTTGAAGGTGAAACCGCCACAGTTGGAGTCACTGATTTTGCCCAAGGAGAATTAGGTGATATTGTTTTCATTGAAGTTGAAACCGTAGGTGAAATCCTTGAAGAAAGTGAAACTTTTGGAAGCATTGAAGCTGTAAAAACAGTTAGTGACCTTTTTATGCCGGTAGCTGCAGAGGTTTTGGAATTCAATGAAGCACTTAACAGTTCTCCTGAATTGATAAACAAAGATCCTTATGGCGATGGTTGGATAGTAAAAGTAAAGGTACAGGATCTTTCTCAACTTAATGCACTTTTAGATTCTGAAGCTTATAAAGAGCTGGTTGGAGCTTGATTGTGATTGTTTAGCACGCAATAATTATTATCAATTATTGTAAGATCACTGATAATATTATTTGCTGTTTTTTCGTTTATTTTTAGGGTGAAATTTTAAGTTGCTTTTGTATTTAAAAATAGCTTAATTTAGCAGTCCGCATTAAATCATATATTAAATCGCGT
>JAEYXG010000188.1 GCA_023428585.1 Bacteroidota bacterium | reverse complement strand
CATCCGACTGAGGGATCATCTGATGAAAGCAGGCAGCACTGTCTTTAGTGTTAGTGATATACAAATTGATATCAAGGAATCTTGGTTTTTTCAATCCTCAGTGATCAATGGCTGGAGAAGGGAGCTGATGGACAAGGCGTTGGATCAGAGGTTTCATCGCTACCATGAGTTGAGTGATGCCCAGTCAGAAAAGCCCGGTAAAAAAGATGATAATAGCGCACCAATTACACTTCCGTTGGACCCTCTTACCGGGAAGGAAAATATAACCAATAGTTTGGCGGAAGAGTTTTATGAAGCGCATGGTGTTGCGGATACCAACTTGATCAAGGCTCAAAAATTGAAAGGGATTGGGAGTGCAGAGAAGGACGATGCCCTGATGACAACGAAAATGTGCCTTAAATATGAACTTGGGAAATGCCCGACACATCAGCAGGCTGATCCTGATTTCCCGAAAACAGTGTATCTTAGTAACCGCGATGGACGTTTCAGACTTTCATTCGACTGCAAGGCCTGCGTGATGAGGGTTCATGCAGGTGGAAAAGAATAAAAACCCGCTAGAGAAATATCGACAGATGATAAAGACCATTACCCCCGTCCTCTGGAAAGATTACGAACTGATTGATTCAGGCAATTTCAGCAAGTTGGAGAGATTCGGCAGCCAGGTATTGATTCGTCCTGAACCCCAGGCAGTGTGGGATAAGTCGCTCACCGATACAGATTGGGAAAAGCAGGCTTCTGCAGTTTTCCGCAAAGAGAAGTACGATCCCGAGAAAGGGAAATGGTTCCTGAACAAGAATTGCAGTCAACAGTGGTATATTCCCTACGGATACAGGGAGATGAATCTGAAAATGCGACTCGGTCTCACGGGATTCAAACATATAGGGGTATTTCCCGAACAGGCAGATAACTGGAATTTTATTCACGACCGTATAACCGACTCCATCAAGAAATACCCGGGAGGTGAGAAACCTAAGGTGTTGAACCTGTTCGCCTACACGGGTGGGGCTTCTCTGGCAGCTGCCGCCGCAGGTGCTGATGTGTATCACGTTGATTCAGTGAAGCCGGTGATAACATGGGCGCGGGAGAATACAGAAGCCAGTGAACTTAACGGCATTCACTGGATTGTGGAAGATGCACTTAAATTTGTTAGGCGTGAAGTTCGCCGCGGTACCAAATACCAGGGTATTCTGCTTGACCCGCCTGCCTATGGTCGTGGTGCAGATGGTGAGAAGTGGGTACTTGAAGAGAATATCAATGAAATGATCAAGCTCTGCGCCGAATTGCTTGATAAAAACCACGCCTTCTTTATCCTGAGCCTTTATTCCATGGGACTCTCAGCACTGATAGGTGAAAATCTTATCAACAGTGCCTTTGGCAAACAAGCTGATCTCACAGCCGGTGAGTTGTATGTTCAGGATAATTTCGGCAAGAAACTGCCCCTGGGAACAATTGTCAGGTTTTAACTTCGTTGATTCACTTTTTAGTTAAATCCGCGCTGCTTCTTTATTTCGTTATAGGCATTGTTGAGCATCTGGAATTTGTCTTTGGCAGTTTTTTGAACATCGTCACCCAGATGCGCTACTTTATCGGGATGATATTTGAGAGCCATTTTTCGGTAAGCCTTCTTAACCTCTTCATCAGAAGCATCCGGTGTTATTTCCAGGATCTGGTATGAACTATTGGATTCCTTGACAAACATGGCGCTCAGAGAATCAAAATCCTTTGGCCGAATACCCATACGTAGACAGATATGCCGCAAGACATCGGCTTCCGGCTTGCCCATGGTTCCATCAGCCGATGCAACACCAAAAAGCAGGTGCACCAACTCTAGTCGGGAAGGATATTCCATGTTCTCCTGAATCTGTTCACATATTTCATCCACATCAAGGTCCTGATTCAGTATTTCACGAAGCAATGGCAGCAGTCGCTCAGCTTCAGTTTCACCAAAGCGGCTGAGCAGAAACCGTTTTACAAAATTAAGTTCCGATTTCAGGATGCGGCCATCAGCTTTCATTATAGCTGCTATCATAACAAGTAGGCTAACCTTGAAGTCGCCTTCCTGCGTGGGAGTAAAACCCTTGTATTCGTACTCACCGCTCTGCATACTGTCGTACATGGAGCCGAATACAAAACCAAGGATTGCACCGATTGGTCCGCCAAGTGCCCATCCTAAACCTCCACCAATCCACTTGCCGAAGGAGCTGAGGGATAATTTTTTACTAAAGAAATCAGGTAAGTTTGTCATTACTTTCAAGGCAGCTTGCCCTTAATTAAATTATTTGCCAAAATTAGAGAAAAAGTAGTCTGATAAAGATACTTGGGTTATAAGTATTATGGAGATTATCCATGGTCTTTCTGCTTGAAATATAGGCATTATACCAACTGCATGGACTCCTCCTGCATCACAATTCCCTCTTCTTCAAGTTTCTTTAGCACCGGCTCGTAAATTTCAGGCGCAAAGGGACGGAGGAGTCCTGTGGTTTTAATTTGTCCTGTGAGTATCATTTCGGTGGCAATTGCTGCCGGAAGAGCAACGGTACGGGCAATGGCCGTATCGCCGCCAGGTTCCCCATATTCTACCATCCTTGATAATATCCTTTCTTCATGATCGTCAGGATACCGAACCAATAATTCATGCTGTATAAGGATCATGTCGCGCTCCGTTTCTTTCAACATCATTTTGTTGAACATGAGATCGCAGGTGATGTTGAATGGTGAATCAAC
>JAEYXG010000161.1 GCA_023428585.1 Bacteroidota bacterium | reverse complement strand
GCATTGAACTGTACCAGAGTGATGGAAGCCATCCTTCCATTGCCGGAACCTATGCAGCAGCCTGCAGTTTCTATACTTCGCTTTCAAGGAAAGACCCGACACAGATTACCTTCAATTCAACACTTTCAGCAATAGATGCTGCAAATATTAGAACTGCTGTAAAAAGTATTGTATTCGACAGCTTGATGGAGTGGCATATTGGTGAATATGACCCTGTGGCCGGCTTTACATATTCTGACCTTGGCAGTGGGAATGTTTCATTTATCAATAATTCATTAAATGGCATAACATACCTTTGGCTATTTGGAGATGGAGAAACCTCAGAACTATTGAATCCTACGCATACCTACGAAGAGCAGGGGGATTATATGGTAAAACTTTTTGCCGGTAATTGTGGAATGGTTGATTCAACTGAACAAATAGTACCAATAATTTTATCAGGTATTAAAGATCAAAATACTTCCATCGGGCGGGTATATCCAAATCCTGTTTCCACAAGCTTTACACTTTTAACAAATACACCTCACAAGAATTCAATGTATAGAGTTTTTGATGATAATGGTAGAATAGTAATGACTGGAAAAATCAATTCAGAGCAAACCAAAATAGATTTGAAAGACTTCCCAACAGGAGTTTATGTAATTAAAACCGAAGATGGTTTGAATCATTCAGTTAAAGTTGTCAAGAAATAAAGCTGACTGTTACATAGCTGTGCCACTGACATTTGATTATTTGATAATTTAGGGCATTACTACCATTTCTTAGAATATTTGAGAATTTGTACCGCAACTATTCTTGGCGATATATGTTATTGATGGTTTGTTAAATTATTGCATTTCGAAGTTTTGCAATTCATAACCATAAATTATAAATGGATATAAACCGAATCTTTTCCAACAACAGGGCCTGGGCGGCTAAAAAAATCAGCATGGATGCTGATTATTTTAAAAATCTCACCTTGGGTCAGTATCCCGAGATACTCTATATTGGTTGTTCTGACAGCCGCGTAACGGCTGAAGAATTGATGGGAGTGAATCCGGGTGAGGTTTTCATTTATCGCAATATAGCGAATATGATCCCCAACTCTGATCTCAGTGCCCAGTCGGCTGTGAGTTACGCAGTGACTTATCTAAAGGTGAAGCATGTGGTTGTTTGCGGGCATTATCATTGTGGTGGGGTAAAGGCTGCAATGGAATCATCTGATCTTGGTTTGCTGAATCCTTGGCTCAGAAATATCCGCGATATTTATAGACTGCACAGGAATGAACTTGATACGATTGAGGATATTGAAGAGAGATATGATCGTCTGGTTGAGCTGAATGTGCAGGAGCAGTGTGTTAATGTATTGAAAACGGCCGATGTTCAGAGAGCTTATAAGGAACGGCATCTAACTGTCCGCGGCTGGGTGTTTGATATCAGCACGGGTATCCTTAAGGATTTGAACATTGATTTTGATAAGATCATGAGCGATATAATGGAGATATATAAAATATCTGAAGAGTAAAATACTAAAGACCGGATGACACTTATTCATGCATTCACAGTATTTATCTTCATAAATATTGGTATACATGATTTGTGAAGCTGACCAATCATTTATATTTGTAGAAAAATCAGCCTGTGACGCCTTCTATCTTATTGATCTGTTTTCTGGGATATACCTTGCTGCTGTTCCTGATAACCTATATTACAGCCCGCAAAGCCAATAATGAGAGTTTTTATATCGGCAACAAGCGTTCACCCTGGTTTGTGGTGGCCTATGGCATGATTGGGGCTTCCATGTCAGGTGTTACTTTTATGTCGGTGCCCGGTTGGGTTGGCACCAGTCAATTTTCCTATTTCATGGTGGCACTGGGCTATTTCTTTGGGTATATCATTATTGCCAACGTGTTGTTGCCATTGTATTACAGGCTTAATCTCACTTCCATCTATTCATATCTGGAACAGCGCTTTGGCTTCTGGTCGTATAAAACCGGGGCCTTCTACTTTATGTTGTCAAGGGTACTTGGTGCATCACTACGAATGTTCCTGATCATTTATGTACTACAGCATTTTGTATTCGATGCCTGGGGATTCCCGTTCTGGCTTACGGTTGTTATCTTTATTTCACTTATTATACTGTATACTTTTAAAGGAGGCATAAAAACCATCATTTGGACCGATACGCTACAGACTACTTTTATGCTGCTGGCTTTGGTTCTCTCAATCGTGCTAATATCACGTGATCTTGATTTTAGCTTTTCTGAACTGGTAAGCAGGATATTCGACAGCGAGTATACTAAAATGGTGGTAACGGATTGGGCTCCACGTAACAACTTTTTAAAGCAGTTTATCAGTGGAATCTTCATAACCATTGTTATGACAGGCCTTGATCAGGAGATGATGCAGAAGAATTTGAGTTGCCGAAATATAGGAGATGCAAAGAAGAATATGATTACTTTCAGTTTTATAATAGTGGCTGCAAACTTCATATTCCTATTTCTGGGGGCAGCCCTGTTTACCTATGCTGATGTAAAAGGCATTGACCTGTCATTGCTGGCCAGCTCTGATGATGTTTTCCCAACCATAGCCATCAAATATCTGGGGCCTTTTGCCGGGTTGGTCTTCTTTATTGGATTGATTTCAGCTGCCTACCCGAGTGCAGATGGTGCATTGACATCACTTACCACCTCCTTCAGTATAGATATCCTGGGATTGCAGAAAAACAAGGCTTACAGTGAGAAGAAAAAAACCAACATTCGCTATATGGTGCATATTGGCTTTGCCCTGGTAATGCTGGTTGTGATACTGACCTTCCGTTCATTTTACGACAAGGCACTCATTGATAAGTTGTTTACCATTGCCGGATACACGTATGGGCCATTGCTGGGATTATACTCATTTGGTCTGTTTACCAAGTTTCAGGTGAAGGATAAATGGGTACCGCTAGTAGCAGTGCTATCGCCGATAATCTGTTACTTCCTGAGCGATAATTCCTATGCTTGGTTTGGTTATAAATTCGGGTTTGAGCTGTTGATTCTCAATGGGCTACTCACTTTTGTGGGACTTATCTTACTAAGAAAGAGAAATACAGTTGCTTAAGGCAGTTGGTTTACACTTGACAGATCTGAAGTAATTTGTAGGACATCTGCCTTCAGCCTAAAAGGATATGAAATAAAAAGAAGGATTGCCTCATGAAGACAGTCCTTCTTTTTTTGATTGTTTTTAGGAATCAAGAGCATAATTAATTCGAATCTGGGATTAACGAATCCGCCTGAAGCCAATGGAAACCCTGACTAATTGGTAGGCCCTTTATCCGGTTCCTGAAGATCCTCTTTAATATCCTTAATTTCTTCAACAATTGGTTCAATGGCTTCTTCAGCAGCGGCAGTTACATCCTTTGCAGCGTCAGTAACAGTAGAAACAACTTCAGGTTCAACGGCTGCAACTTCAGGCTTGTCGATTGTTGACCTGAGCTTATCTTCCAGTTTATCAACAGCTGAAGAGGCTTTCTCATCAAGTTTATCTATTACTTCGCTGGTTTTTTCACGGATATTTTCACCCATGTCCTTGATCTTTTCCTTTGCTTCGGTTGCAACTTCCTTGGCGTCTTCCATTACATCTCCAACTTTCTCTTTGGCTTCTTTGGCTAAGTCCTTTGCCGATTCTAAACCTTCTGCGGCCTTTTCCTTCAATTCCGCTGTCTTGACTTCAGCTACCTCCTTAGAGGTGCCGAATAATTTCTTTAAAGAGTTAATGAATCCCATATCTATCTGTGTTTTTTATTGATAATAAGCAAATGTAATAAAAAATTCCCTTATTCAAACACTATATATCTGTTTTGTTAGAATCCGTTGAGCTGCATTGTTACAGTAGGTATTAGCAGTAACCACCCAAGTATTACAAATATGAGGATTAGCTTCCATGCCCAGCTGAACCATTTGTTGAAAGGTATGCGTGCCACTTCAAGAACGCCTATCAAAACACCGGAAGTGGGGGTGATAAGGTTTGTAAATCCATCACCGATATGGAATGCAGTAACTGTTGCCTGCTTTGATAGGTTTACCATATCAGAGATATCCCGCAGTATGGGCATGATGAGTGCTGCCTTGGCTGTGCCTGAGGTGATGATCATGTTAAGTCCCGACTGGAAAACATACATCATGGTGAGTGTGGTGATTTTGCCTGCGCCCTCGATTGACCGGGAGATACCGTAAAGAATGGTGTCAATGATTCGGCCATCTTCAAGTATCACGATGATACCTCCTGCTAAACCAACTACCAGCGCAGCCGACATAATATCCTTGGCTCCGGTAACAAATGATTGGGTCAGGGCATTGGCACCCTTGCCCATGGATATACCGGCCACTATAGCCATGGCAAAAAACAGGGCAGCCAGTTCAAGCAGTCCCCACTGATATCCGGTTACACCTATGACAAGGAATAAGATGGTGAAGATTAAGATATTGAGCACAAAAGCCTGTATGGACTTGCGGACCGTAATGAATCCGGTAACGGCAAAAAGTACTGCCATTGCAGGAAGTGCCGGTGTGTTGAATGAGTTGGCACCAAGTGCAATGGAGGTTTGTGGCAAGTAAAATGCAGAAGCGGTTATTGCAGCCAATACCCCAAAATAGGCAATCCATGTGGAAATAACTGATTTGTCAGATATGTCAAGGTTGGTTTTTGCATGATGCTCACGCCAGTATGCGTCTTCATGGTAGACAATGGATTTGGTGGGATTTTTCTTTACCCTTGCAGCATACCATAATACATAACTAATTCCCACTATATTGATGACCATCCAGATTAGGAATCGGTATTCCAATCCGGAGAAGAGCTGTAGACCGGCAATTTCCTGGGCAATACCCAAAGTAAATGGATTCATCAGGCAGCCGGCAAATCCCATGCCTGCAGCAATAAAACACATACAGACACCCACAATGGAATCATAACCCATGGATATGGCCATAGGGACGAAGATGATCACAAAGGCTATTGTTTCTTCACTCATGCCGAAAATGGCGCCAAAAAAGCTAAAAATGAGCATTACAACAGTAATGATGATGTTATTGACTCCCAGAAACCGTATTACCCGAAACTTATTGAGTTTATTACTTTTCTTTAGGAAGGCATATACACCCATATCAATAGCCCTGCTTTCATTGAGCAACCAGAAGGCTCCACCAAGAATCAGGATGAAGACAATAATCTTGGGCGACCGAACAAAGCCTTTGTAGAATGCTGAGAATATCTGCCATGTCTGGGGTGCATTATCAACATATTGGAATGAGTTCGTTTTAATAACCTCACTCTGTCCGCCGGAGGTGGTGATAACCTCCCTTTCAAATTGCCCGCCGGGTATTATCCAGGTAAAAAAGGCGGCAATGAAAATAATGGTGAAAATGATGACGTAGGTGTGGGGGATCTTTTTGCTGAAAGCCATACGTGGTAAGTTTGATAGGTCAAACTTACGTAATAAATTCCAACTGTTCCAAAAATCCTGATTGCAGGATGTTAATATTTTCTGCTGCCGGTTTAACCCGAACTACTTGATGCTATTCTCCTCCCTCAATTAAATAAACTGATGACTGAATGGCTTAGTCTTTTGCTTTCAGTTCAATACGACAAGCCTTAACACTTTTGCACCGATGGAAGTTCTGAAACTCATCAGATACATTCCCGGTTTCAATTGATGTGAGAGTATATTCTCCTGAGTCTTTTCCAGTTGGTAAGTTCCCTTGCTCTGTCCGCCAATATTGAAGATCTCGACTTGGTTAGGCAGCAATTCCGGTTGAATACACCGTATATGTATCTGCTTATCGGATTCAAACAGTGTTATGGTGGGCAGAGTTGAAGTCGGTTGTCCAAATCCGGCTGTCTCCAGTTTATTGCTGTTGATTTCTTCCCAGGTATTTATTGCTTCTTCAGTAACAGTGACCGATAATTGTGTAGCTGCTGAGATGTCACCCAGAATAGTGAGGACACAGGTTGAAGAGTTGATGTATTCAACAGATTGCACTGAAACGCCGACAGGCGCATCATTAAGTTGAAAGTGTGCTGTCGACAAAAGTTGGTTTCTGAAATAATCGCCATAAAGATTCAGGTGTATTTGATTGTTCTGAGCTGAAATTCCAACCCAGGGTTTCAGTATTGTTCCGGGTACGTTATAATCCATCCAGTTGAGCCGGTTGAAAAGGAAGTCTTCAAAATAATCCACTTCATCTTCATAGGTATTGTTCTGCCAGTCGTGATTTGGCCACACATAGGTTCCTAATATTGGCCAGCGCTCGTAATTACGGTCTTTTGCAACATCAATGTAAGATACAATGGAGTCAATGGATGATTGGATGGCCAGGTTGGTTAGTTTGCTGTTTCTCAAATTTACCCATCTTGTTTTAGCCAGATCCCTAAAGTAGGGATCTTCCATCAGTCGTTTCCACCAATACATGATGCTATAGTCAACAGGCTTGACATCAGTATATACCCATCCGGTATAATCAAGACCGGGAGCCCAGTAATCCACATTCCCATATCCGAGGTTAAAATCCCATGGTGGTCCTGCAAAGAGCTTACCTCCGTCACTGTCCTTCTTTTTGTAGAAGAACTGACTGAGTCGGTATTTGTCGACCTCTTTTGATATTTCATTCAGAAGCATAAAGTCAACGAAAGATGGAACATCAAAGTACTTGTGATAGCCTGTTTCAGGATTATGGAAATCACTGCCAATGAGGGTGACTTCTGCGTTGGTTACGAAGTTTCTTATATAGGTTCTTTGCTGGGGAACGATGTCCTCAGGTTTTGGATAGTTGTATTGGAAAGTGATATCCATGGCATTGGGGTAGGAGGGTGAAGGACTGGATAGCCATCCGTCGGTACTGTAGGAGAATCCATCATCACGCCAGTCAACCGCAAGAATATAACCTCCGGTGAGGTCATCGCCTGAAATCTCCTCTGGTTTCAGGGAGTTGATATCCACACGGTTGTCATCCTTTTTAATTTTCTCCATCATGATATATACGCCTTTGTAATCATTATTCAGGATGAGTTCACAATATACGATGCGGGTGCAGTAACCTTCCATTTTATGCCCCATATTGAAAGTAACGAAGTTGCGCAGCATGGATTTGTCAGTATAGGGTGCATAGAGTATCCAATCGCTTTCAGCAGGCATGCCGAGAATGGAAACATTGACATCTTCACCTGAAATGTCTCGTGTTTCAAATCCATAGGATTTCTTTGGAAACATTTGGGTGGAATGTCCGCGGGTTTCGATGCCTATATTTCCGCTATAACTATTGAAGGGATCGGTTGGGTGATTGGGTCCATTGTATCCATTGTCTATGATTCCCATGAATGCATCAACTTTAGGATCATCGGGAATTGGAACTCCAAAAGTATTGATGATCACAATTGGAAGATTGGATTCAATCAGAATGGGTTCGGGAATTACCTTCAGGATGTCATCAAAATACCACACTATGCCGGGCACTGTTCCATGAAAATCATAGAAGATCACCATGGTAGTAAGGTTATTATATAAGAGCCCCGAGAAGTCAAATTCCAGTTCAGACCATTGTCCGGGAACGGGCGTTTTTTCTATCTCGTGCCAGTATGTGTTATCAGCATTCTGGAACTTCATTGTTACACTGCCGCCGGTGGCTGGTGCCAGTACTTTTAACCGGTACCGCGGGTCAGAATCGAAATTTGCAGGTAAGGGTAGTTGATAACTGAAATTATCCCATTGGCTATCAATGGTGGTAACCTTGAAGCAATTTGCTGAGGTGTTGATTCCGGCAGGATAGGGATTGGCAACAACCTCACTGGGGCCACCGTATACTTCCCAGTTTTGGGTTATGCCATCCCAGTTGCTTATCGTGTCGAATGTTTGTCCGCATACTGTGTTGATCAGCAGAATGAAGCTAATTGACAAACATATTGTAGTTGTTTTGAAGGGCAAGTTCATTTCCTATGGAGATTAAGTTAATGACAATATGTATATTTATTGCTGATATTCAGACTGGTACATAAAATGAAAGTCCTGAAACAGGATGATAAAGATAACCATACTTTCATTAGCCGTTTGGAATATTTTAGCTAGTGTGGGAGAAAAGAATATGGTTGGCAAAAATTGTCAAATACCTCAAAGGTTTAAGGTAAATTGATTGCCAATCAGCTCTTTAAATCGTATATTTGTAAATAAAACACTATTACCATGAAGAGAATAATGTTGTTGACTGTTATAATCCTTTTTACAGGTGTGATGTCAGCTCAGACATTCAAAAAGGGGAATCTGGTTGGCTTTCATATTGGCACTGTTAATCTGGCGCCGAATGTAACTTATGAACAATGGGAGACATTTCTGAAGGATAAGGTGTTTGAAGCTTACAACAAGGAGTTTAAAGGCGAAATAATGGTGTATCTCGCTGATGGGGAACGGGGAAAATATGGTAATCATATTGGGCGTATTATGGTGATCAAATCACTCAAGGTGAGAAACAAGTATTTCCCTGAACCCGGAAAGAGCTCTGAGCTATTCAGAACAAAAATGGAGCGGGTTCAACCCTTGGTAGATGAACTTGAAAAGCTGGGCACCTATGTTGAAGATCATTACACTGACTGGATTATTCGGTAATGATGATTATAAATGTTTTCTTCTTATAAAATGCTGTAAGTGCCTGCTTAACAGTTTTATATGACAGGTTGCGCTACGAAAGATATGGCAATAACGTATTTGTTGAGCTAAATAAGCTCAATTAACTATAGTAGGGGTAGTTGGGTTAAGCAGTAGGGCAGAATAGAGATAAGGGATTTCCCGGATACCTCAAAAGCTAATTGCTAGAATTTACTTGCGAGTATTAAGTTTTCGCAGAGTCTCAATAGCAGCTTCCACATGTTTCATGGCTGCATCAGCCTTTGTTGCTTGTTCAGGTGTAATGTTCATAGGTGAATTACCTGTGGTCATCCTGTTTTTCAATTGGTTCCTTAATTTATCCAGTTTATCGATATGCTTATCGAAGGGATTTGTATAAAATCTGTTGAATTCGGTCATGATTGTAAATCTTTTAGCTGTGTGCAAATATACGCTAAAGTTCTCATATATTTCGTATTTTAGTTACCTAAAAGTAATAAATGTAATGAAAAAACGACATATTTTGATGTGTCTGCTTGTCGGATGGCTTAATAGTACTGATGCTCAGCAAATTCACGAAGATGAAAGATATTTTCCTGAAACGGATTCACTGGTTCAGAACAATCTTTTACATTGGCAGGATGTGAAGTTTGGACTCCTTATGCATTGGGGTGCCTATAGTCAGTGGGGAATAGTGGAATCCTGGTCCATTTGCCCGGAGGATGAAGGATGGTGTGTACGCAGCATTGCCGATTATGAAGATTATGTGCAGAAATACGAGGCGTTGAAGACTACATTCAATCCCGTCCAGTTCGATCCCGTTCCATGGGCTAAGGCAGCACATGATGCAGGGATGAAATATGTGGTTTTCACAACAAAGCATCATGATGGGTTTTGTATGTTTGATTCAAGATATACCGATTACAAGATCACTGATCCGGGTTGCCCATATTCTGTGAATCAGAAGGCTGATGTGGCAAAGGAGATATTCAATGCTTTCAGGGCTCAAGGTTTTATGACCGGGGCCTATTTCTCAAAGCCTGATTGGCATTGTGATGACTATTGGTGGCCCAATTTCCCTCCAAGGGATCGTAATGTAAATTATGATCCGGATGTTTATAGGGAGAAATGGGAGAAATATATTGAATTCACTCATAACCAGGTCATGGAACTCATGACAGGGTATGGTAAGATGGATATTCTATGGTTGGATGGCGGATGGGTTTCGAAAAAAACAAAGGACGACCTCAGCCATGCTTATGAACGGCGTTTCAATGAAACAACATCCGGGTATCTTAAAAATAATGTGATCAATCAGGATATTCGAATGGATGATCTGGTGAGGAAGGCAAGGGAAGTTCAACCGGGATTGATTGTTGTTGATAGAGCGGTATACGGGAAAAACCAAAATTACCTTACTCCTGAAAACAGGGTGCCGGAGGCTACATTGCCTTATCCCTGGGAATCGTGCATTATTTCAGGTGGTGGTTGGGCACATACACCGGATGCGACATATATGACGGGTAGACAGGGCATTCACCTTCTAATAGATATCGTAGCTAAGGGAGGTAATCTGCTACTGAATATTGCTCCCACTCCTCAAGGTACCTGGCAACAGGGAGCGTATGATCTGCTTGAAGAATATGCTGCATGGATGAAAGTAAATGGAGAAGCTATTTACAACACTCGTCCGTTAGAACCCTATAAGGAGAACAATATCTGTATCACTCGTGGAAAGAATGGTAGTACATGGTTCCTTTACCTCGCTGCCGAGAATGAAAAGGTACCCCCAACAATTAAAATAACTTCACATAAACCGGCTAAGAATGCCATGGTTACAATGCCGGGAGTTAACGGGAAATTGAAATGGAAACCTGTTGGTGATGGCTTTGAAGTAATTATACCTGAAAGTGTACAGAAGAAACCGCCCTGCAACTATGCCTGGGTAATTAATGTGTCAGAATTGGATTGAGCGGTAATAAGCCCTGAAAGATGAAAATCAACTATTTTTTGCTAGGAGTATTGTTGAGTGTGGCCAGTAAGCTTTGGTCGCAGGAACTCACTTATAAATTTCAGAATCCTGAATTGCCAACTGAAACCAGAATTGCCGATCTGTTATCACAGATGACGCCGGAGGAAAAGGTTTCACAGTTGTTGTATAACAGCCCTGCAATTGACCGGCTATCCATTCCTGCATACAATTGGTGGAATGAAGCTCTTCATGGTGTGGCAAGAGCGGGTAAGGCTACTGTTTTTCCCCAGGCTATTGGTATGGCCGCTACTTTTGATGATGATTTGATATACAGGGTGGCCGATGCAATATCTACTGAAGCAAGAGCGAAATATAATGAGGCTATTAAGAAGGCTAACCGTTCGCAATATATGGGTTTGACATTTTGGTCGCCTAATGTGAATATATTCCGTGATCCCCGATGGGGCAGGGGGCAGGAAACTTATGGAGAGGATCCATATCTTTCAGGACGCTTGGGTGCTGCCTATGTCAAAGGGTTGCAAGGTGACGATCCTCATTACTTGAAGGCTGCAGCATGCGCCAAGCACTTTGCGGTACATAGTGGTCCTGAAAAAACCAGACATGAGTTCAATGCGTTTCCTCCAGAGAAGGATTTTCATGAAACTTATCTCCCTGCTTTCAGGGAACTGGTAAATGCAGGTGTAGAGTCAGTTATGTGTGCCTATAATCGTTTGTATGATGAGCCGTGTTGTGGGAGTAGTTATCTTCTCAATAATATTCTCAGGAATGAATGGGGATTTAAAGGTCACATTGTTTCTGATTGCTGGGCTTTGGATGATATATGGGCGCGACATAAAGTAGTGACTACCAGGGAAGAGGCTGCTGCTATGTCGGCAACTGCCGGTGTTAGCATGAATTGTGGCTATATCTACAGACATTTAATTGAAGCTATTGATAAGGGGCTGGTTAATGAAAGTTCACCTGATTCACTCCTTGTACCTGTTTTAAGAACACGGTTCAAGTTGGGATTGTTTGATCCGCCACAACTGGGTAAGTATGACAATGTTGGACCCGATAAGGTTAATTGCACTGAACATCAAACCCTGGCTTATGAGGCAGCATGTAAATCAATGGTATTGTTACAGAATAAAAACAATCTCCTGCCACTTAATAAAAGAACACTTTCAAATATTCTCATAGCAGGGCCAGTTTCAGCTGATATTCAGGCAATGGTTGGCAATTACAATGGCTGGTCGGGTAATATCGTCACTTTTCTGGAGGGAATAATTGAAGCAGCTGATATTGGAACTACGATTGATCAAACACCGGGATGACTAATGACAGTTCCCGGCAATTACACCGGTTTCTGGCAAGCTGAAAATGCTGATGTTGTAATTGTTTGCCTTGGCAATACCAAACTGATGGAAGGTGAAGATGGAGATGCAATGCTTAATAATAATGGCGGTGACAGAACCGATTTGCGTTTGCCTGAAAGTCAGAGAGAGTATATTGGGATCCTTCGCGAGAGGTTGCCTAACAAGCCTATAGTTGCCGTGATTACTGGCGGTAGCGCTATTGCACTACAGGAGGTGCTTGATGCAGCAGATGCTGTTATTATGTCGTGGTATCCGGGCGAGCAAGGGGGGAATGCCTTGGCAGATATAATTTTCGGTGCTGTAAACCCTTCAGGCAGATTGCCTATAACATTTTATGCTTCGGTTGATGATTTGCCTCCTTTTGATGATTACTCAATGAAAGGACGAACTTATAAGTACTTTACAGGAAAGCCACTGTTCCCGTTTGGTTTTGGATTGAGCTATACTACCTTCGAATATACTCGGATGGCGATTGAAGAAGATGGTATGGTTGATGGAAAACACCTTAGGTTAAGCTTAACCATAAAGAATGCAGGAGTCCGGTCGGGTGAAGAAGTTGTGCTTCTATATGCAGCCAAAGCTGATACCCTGAAAAGCAAAGGAGATAATGGTGTACCTGCCTTGGAAAAGGCGTTGGTAGCGTTTGATAGGGTTTTCTTGAATGCTGGTGAAGAAAAGACAATTTCACTTGAAGTAAACCTAATGGATATGTATCAGTGGGATATCAATAGGGGTGAATATTTCATTTCGCCCGGAACCTATATTCTTCAAGCACAACCTTCCTCAGGAACCGGTGGTTTTGATGCATGGATAGAAGTGCAGTGATATTATTATAAAACTGATCAAATTAATTATATCAACAAGTATAGGTAGCATTTTGATGTATTTACCGGGACTTTGTTTCTGTGGATTATACATGATTGTTGACCTGCATTCAATTATTTCCGATATTGCAAGGGAAAATCAATGCTATGTCAAAGCGCGAATCAATAACACGTTATAGCCTTATAATCAAAAAGCTCAGAAAACATCCTGCTACTTTTGAGGAAATTGCCGATTACCTGGAGATGCAGTCGGAATTGGAAGAATATGATTTCAATATTTCAAAACGTACTTTTCAGCGTGACCTTAACGATATAAGAGAGATATATAAGATAGATATACAATACGATCGTTCGCTACAACATTACTATATCAGTGAAGATGAGCAACCTGAAATCAATGAGCGTATTCTTGAAGCTTTTGACACTTTCAATGCACTTAATATGAGCGACCGGCTTTCAAATGATATTCACTTTGAAAAAAGGAAATCACAGGGCACTGAATATCTTCAGGGAGTGTTATACGCAATACGAAACCGGGTTAAGCTGAATTTCAGGTATTCTTCCTTTTGGGAAGAAGTAAATTCGATCAGATCAGTTGAACCCTATGCTGTAAAAGAGTTCAGGAACCGATGGTATTTAGTGGGGATGGATTTAAAGGATAATAAAATTAAAACCTTTGGACTTGACAGGGTCAGTGATTTCAAAGTGTCAAGGTTGAATTTTATCTATCCTGAAGGCTTTAATGTGAATGATCTTTATCGCCACTGTTTCGGTATCATCAGTCCGAATGCACCAAAGCCACATAAGATAGAGCTTTGGTTTAATGGGGTTCAGGGTAAGTATATAAAATCGCTACCACTGCATGAATCACAATATATTATAAGCGACACAGAAGAGGGACTTGTAATTGGTTTGACGCTATACCTGACGTATGATTTCCTAATGGAACTATTATCATATGGAGGGAATGTGAAGGTTCTTAAACCTGAGGTGCTTATTGAACAGATCAGGAAAGCGCATGAAGAAGGATACGTTATGTATGAGTAACCTTGTAAAATGTATAGAAAACAGGCGTATGACTATATAGGTAGCCGTGAAGTAGTTGCCTAATATAAAGGAATAGGTTCAAAATATTGTCATTAAACATCTAATACAATGCATCATGGAAAGAAGTTTTTACAAAATGGGAGCATTTATTGCATTAATACTGTGTATTTTTACCCAAAAATCAATGGCACAGGATAAAACAAGCATTTCATTGCCATCACCCGATAGGGTGGGCGGCAAGGCTTTGATGACATGCCTGAATCTTCGATCGAGTTCCCGAGAATTCAGTGATAAGGAGATTTCCTTACAGGAGTTGTCAAACATTCTATGGGCGGCAAATGGCATTAACCGTGAAAAAGATGGCAAGCATACTGCACCTACAGCCATGAACCGACAGAATATGGAGCTTTATGTGATGTTGCCTGGTGGTGTTTATCTATATGATGATAAAGGCAACACTATACGCCTCATTCAGTCAGGCAATTTCATGAAATCGGCCGGTATGCAGGACTTTGTTGCCAAGTCAATGCTCAATATATTTATAGTATCAGATATGGACAAGTTAGGTGATGGACAGATGGAGAAGAAGTTAGTTTACGCTGGTGTGCATGCCGGTGCCATTATGCAGAACATTTATCTGTATTGTGCTTCGGCTAACCTTCATACTGTAGTTAGGGCATCATTTGATCAAGAAGTACTGGCTGACTTGCTTAAATTGCCTGAAAATAAACAGATAATACTGGCACAAACAGTAGGATACTGATCGTTATATCTCTTCATCAAGATTTTCTGATTTCTTCTTTCTGGAGTACCTTGTCTTGTCAGGAATTACTTTAGTGGTCAGTTTAGCACCCGACCTTAATTGATCTTCCCTGTTTATTTTCCTTATTTCCTTATGGATTTCTAATTTTTTTTCTTTCTTCTTTTTGTTACGCTTATTCATGGGATTCAATATTTAATTGGGAATATGGAGAATTAAATGAATCATGGGATACTTATCCTTAACCGATAACTTTTGGTGTCATTTATTGTGAATTGAACTATTGGCCTGCTACCTGAATCAATGTGGGACGAATATAATGCTAATGATTCACTTAATGCTGAAATAATGGTATAAATAATTTCGGACAAGAATATCCTTTATTCAGAATATTGTTTATCTTTGCTGAATAATATACTGAACTATGTTTTCAAAAACTTGTGAATACAGTATAAAGGCATTGATTTTTGTTACAATGCAATCGGGCTTCCACAAAAGAGTTAGCTTGAATGACATTGCTGAAGAAATTGATTCACCGGTATCATTTACTGCCAAGATACTCCAAAAGCTTGTAAAAAGCGGCCTGCTAAGTTCACTAAAAGGCCCCACAGGAGGTTTTGTTCTTGACGAGGTTAGAGCCGGTGAGATAACACTAAGCCAGATTGTATCGGCTATTGATGGCGATACTATTTACAAAGGTTGTGGATTGGGATTAGAAAACTGTGATGAACTAAGGCCTTGCCCGGTACATCATAAATTCAAGATCATAAGAGAAGAGCTGAGAGTAATGTTGGAGCAAACAACTCTAAAGGAATTGGCCAGCGGAATTCCTGATGGATTGACTTTTCTGAAAAGAGCTGACTGATTAACCAAGGGAATAGGTATACACCTAATCCGACATGTGCTGACGGGCAAACAACAATTGAATAGTTAAGGAATGGTCAAAAATAGAAAACGTTTTATTTAAATAACTTGAAATAATCTTAAAATTGGTAATATATGGAATGGACGAAAACTAGAAGTGTAGGATCATTTGTAGCCGATGATTATCGTGCTGCTTCTGTATTTCAGAAATATGGAATTGATTTTTGCTGCAGGGGAGGGGTTTCACTGGAAGAAGTATCAACCTTGAATAATCTTGACCCTGAGAAATTATTATCAGAACTTAAAGAAGCCTCAACATCAGCTGACAACTCTCAAACAGATTTCAGGTCATGGCCTCTTGATCTATTGGCTGATTATATTGAGAAAAAGCATCACAGGTATATTGAAAAGGCAGTTCCTGTATTGAAAGAGTATCTGGATAAAATTTGCGAAGTACATGGCAGTCATCATCCTGAATTGTTTCAGGTAAGAGAGGAGTTCCTGATCTCAGCGGCAAATTTAGCCGATCACATGAAAAAGGAAGAATTGGTTCTATTTCCGGCGATTAGGAAAATGGTGGCCGCCGGTGATAACAAGGAAGCTTACTTACGACCCGGATTTGGAACTGTTATGAATCCCATACAGATGATGATGCAGGAACATGACGCTGAAGGTGAAAGATTCAGGACTATAGTAACATTAACCAATAATTACACCACTCCTGAAGATGCTTGCAGGACTTATGAGGTTTCTTTTGCTCTTCTTAAGGAGTTTGAAAGTGATCTGCACAAACATATTCATCTGGAGAATAATATATTGTTCCCAAAATCTGTTGAATTGGAGAAGTCATTCTCTGCTTAAATGAAACTGTTTCTCATTTCACGATTTTGGAAATCTGAGCTATATCATTATACCTTGCGCTCCTTGAATTTCTCTATTAAAGAGATTTAAGTCTGCTATCTGTTTATATTTTAATATTTATTGCTTGAAGTGACCGCAAACCTTCTTTAAGGCTTACGGTCGCTTATTTTATGGAAGGTCCGCACAAGTGCCAATCTGCACCACTTTAGTAATCAAGAAAGTGCAACTATGATACACTAATGTTTGGTGACGTTTATTTTGATTTAGTTGTCTATCGCTAAAGCTCCACATCTCTTTAAAGTCAGAGTACTGGCTATTTTCCAAAGGTTTTTATTATATCTTTGTTAGATTAGAGATTTGAATCATGATGGTCAAACAGATTTCACGAATAAAGGAACTCTTGCTCTATATACTGATTTCCTCTATTCAGACACCGGCATTCAATCAGGTTACTGATACCATTGTACAATTACCGGCAGTAATTATATCAGACAGCTCATTACGAAAATACATACCGGTAACCCAACTCGAGAGGAAATCAATAGAACTTGATATTTCATCAGATCTGGGAGATATTTTGCGTAGCGAGAGCAATGTAAGTGGAATAAGAAGAGGTGGTTATGCCATTGATCCGGTAGTAAGGGGTTACCGATACTCTCAGATAAGTGTGATTCTTGATGAGGGAATATATATTGAAGGGGGGTGCCCTAATAGAATGGACCCGGTAATGTCACACCTTAGTTCGGATTTAGTTGACCGGCTTGAGATCATAAAAGGTTCGTACATGATGCAATACGGGCCTTCAGCATCTGCTGGAATAAGGGTGATAACCCGTCCCGGATGGCAGAATTTCAATAAAGGATTCAATGCTCAATCGATTAGCAGTTATGACGCTAGTAGAAATGGATACAGGCAACATCTTAGTATGTCGGGTTCCAATAAAAAGATGTTTATTAATGTGTCGGGCGGGATTGCACAATCAGGTAACTACAAAGATGGCGCTGGGATAGAATGGAATACGTCGTATAGGAAAAAGGACATAACTGCTGATGCTGGATATAAGCCAAACAAGAACAGCATGGTCGTATTATCATACAAAGGGTCATTTGCTGATAATGTATTATTTCCTGCGCTTCCAATGGATGAAATCAGTGATAAAACGCATATTTTATCAGGTTTTTATACTTACTTTAATCCTCATCGACCACACCATCGTTTGGAGTTGTCAGCCTGGTATACATCTGTTAATCATTTGATGGATAACAGTAAAAGGCCACAGTCTTCCATGGTAGTCCCACCATATCAAGGGATTATGCAGGCATCAGCGCTGGTGAATACTTCCAGTATTGGAGGAAGGGTAGCCATTGAACGTTCGCTTGGTAGTTTTTCACTTAGTCAAGGAATCGATCTGCGGCGCATTGGCAAAGATGGAACTCGTGATATGAAAATGATCATGATTATGGATGGACAGGAATATATTTCATCTAAATCCTTCAATTTGTGGAATGATGCAGTGCTTTTTAATTCGGGTTTCTTTACGGAACTTAAATATACAAAAGGTAGGTTTCATGCAGGCGGTATAGTAAGAATTGACTATTATAGTTCGAACTCAGCCGATACATTGATACTAATTAAGGAAAATCATAACTGGTTCAATAGTAGCCCGGTGGAACGAGTATTGTTTGGTACGGCATTAAATGCATCATATAATTTGAGAAGTCAAAGCTCCCTTGGAGTGGGTTTTGCTGTTAGCCAGAGAGCACCTGACATGCAGGAGAGATACATAAAATTCCTTGCTACCGGATTTGACAGGTATGATTATCTGGGCAATCCTCAACTTAAGCCTGAAACGAGCTTTCAGGCAGATATCATTGCAAATCATCAATTTCAGAATGTTGAAATGAAATTGAATCTGTTCGACTCACAAATAATGGATTACATCACAGGAATATTAGTCCCACCTTCCATTGCGATGCCGGTAAGCATGGTAG